>NZ_JBQKLN010000025.1:0-53558 GCF_052116205.1 Prevotella sp. Sow4_E9_plate
ATAGCTCAATACATGGGGGCTACTCGCCCCCAAACCCCTCGGTGTTTTCAGGTATAGATTATTAAGCCTGAAACCCCCTCAGATTTTTGCACTTCTATTGAGAACTTGCCGGTTCGGTCATCTATTATGACCAGCCCCAATCATCTATTATGACTAGTTTCTGTCATCAATGATGGCCGAGCTTTGCAATAAGGTGAAGAGTGGTGAAGAGTGAACAAGCACTCTTCACCTCTCACAACCCCAGTGTTTATCGGGGTTTCAGGGGAATCTGTGAAGAGTGAAGAGTGAAATCGAGAGTAGGGTTTTTCTCACGCAAACCGACTCCACCTGCAACCAGAAAGCTTCTGCCGAATCGTAGTAACAGTCCTATTGAAATTTATCTCCCGACGTATTATTTTATGCCTGGCAATGGCACTATATTGCCCCAGTTAAGGGCAACTTTGTGCCATTACCAGGCAAAAAGTGGAATAAGCCTTCTTTCGAATTTAAATAAGGCTCATTCGTTGATGCTCCATACTTTACTGGCTGAGTAAATAAACTGGGTTTTTAAAAAAAGAATCGCCAGGAAGCAATTCTGTTGCTTCGCTGGCGATTCAGAGAGGGAGATTTATCTATGTAATATCGTGTTCTTATTCCGCCTGAATACCGAAGTACTCGTTGAGTTCGGCGATGGCAGCGCCATCAGCATTCGGAAGATCCTTCACCAGCTTGCCTTTCTCCAGCAGCAGGATACGAGAGGAGATGTCGGCAACGAAGTTGAGGTTATGGCTGGAGATGATGACCGTGGTGCCCTGCTCCTTGCAGATGCGCTGAATCATGTGGGCGATAGTCATCTGAGAAGATGGGTCGAGATAGTTGAATGGCTCATCCAGGAGAAGAACCTTCGGATTGATGATCATCGCTCCAATGATGCCAATCTTCTGTCGGTTGCCCTGAGAGAAATCACGGAGATACTTCTTGGTTCCCATGATTTCATCGTGCATAAAGCCCTCAAACTGCGCCAGTCGCTCCTGCAGGGTTTCATCGTCGATATTATAGACATCAGCGATGAAATCGAAGTATTCCTCAGGGGTGAGGAAGTCGATGAGGAATCTGCCGTCGATGTAACTGCCGGTATATTCCTTCCAGGTTTCACTCTCGTTCACCTTCTGTCCATTGCTTTCCACGAAACCATCATCCGCCTGAATCAGGTCGAGAATCAGGCGGAGCAAGGTGGTCTTGCCCGCACCATTATTACCTACGAGTCCTATCAACTCGCCATTTGCAACACCCAGATTATCAATATCGAGTACGGTATTGCCATTATATATCTTTTTGAGATTCTGAATCTTGATCATATTACTTTGAACTTAATTGTTACTTTGAACTTTGAGCTTTGAACATTGAACTTTATGATTACTTTGAATTTTGAACTTTATGATTAGTAAAGCTATTGAATTGGCTTTCCCTTCGGCCGCCGAACGTTGTTTCTTCACTCTTCGTTCTTCACTCTTCACTTAACTCATGAACTTCTCCATGCGCTTGTACTTGTTCTTCTCGAAGATGGCAGCAATCTTGGCGATGAACCATTTATGGATGGCGATGCTGATGACTGCCAGCGCTACGCAGGTGATAAACCATGCCGTCTCACCGAAGAAATGATAGATGGCACAGACACCTGCCAGCGGGAAGAGGAAGGCGATGGCATAAAGATTAATCTTCAGATTCGCTCCCTGCATGCTGAACATGGAAGTCTGGAATATCTCCAGACGGGAAGAGAAGAGTGCTGTAGGCAGATTGAAGAGATTGATGAATACTGCCAGACAGAAACCGCTGATAAGCACCTGGATTCCGATTCCTGCCTGCAGGAAAAGGAACGGAAGGGTGAGCAACAAGGCGACAGCACTCACTACCATATAATAATAGAAGCAATTCTGCAGCATCTGCTTCACCTTTACCGGCTTGGTCATCAAACCATGGAAGAAGTTTGCCTCAATACCAAAGGTCCATTGCGACAATACCACCGATGGCAGCAGGATGGCACCTGCCACATAGAGGGTAGTCATAGCCACCTTGTCCCCCATTTCCTGTCCCGGCTCTAAAGGCATCAGGGCGAAGAGATAGGCATCGAAAAGGAAGATGGCGGTAATCATAATCACCATCGTACGGACACGCTTTGCTCTCAATGTGCCGATATATTGCAGACTGAAGAGGTTGACATGGCTGAATCCACGGAACCTGGAAACCTTCTGTTTCTGCTCGTTATAAATCTTTTCGTGATAGAGATAGGCGGTAAGTCCGGTGAATACCGCTCCTGCAAGGAAGAAGAGACCTATCCATCCCATATATACCGGGAAGAAGGAAGCCACAAACATATATCCTATCAGCACGGCAAACATTCCCATCCATCCCAATATCAAAGGCCATTTCAGAATCCACTCCGTAGCCTTGCGGTAACAGGTGATGTAGATGCCGTTGATGAAAGAGAACTCCAGGAACAGGAAAAAGCTGGCTACAGCCTCAGCTGCCGGCAGAAGATAGATGAACACCGGAAGCGTAAGCACCGGAAGCACATAGTTCCAGAAGCTCACGAGATTGGTAGTGAGCAGGAACTTGTTCCAGATTTTCTCAGGCACAGGGCGCGACTTCACATAATCATCCATTGCCGTAATATCCCGCTTCATCACCATCTTCATGATGATGTCAGGAATCAGCATACCGATTACGATGCCCGCACCCAATAATGCCGGCATATCTTCTCCCTTCAGTTCTCCTCCACTCTCGGTGAAGCCCTGGAAGAAGCTGAAGCCCACCACCACATACAGGAAGATGATGTAGCAAGCCACAAAGGCGTCTCTCTTGCGGAAGTTACGGCGCTGTTGCAGCCACCATAACCTTAACAGTAATTTCAACATAATTCATTCTTTTCAATGGTTTACGGGCACAAAGGTAAACAAAAAACTTAGAAATCTATAACAAAACGAAAGAAATAACTTAAAAATAACATTAGATAAGAAACAATTTACAAGAAGAAACAAAAAGTTATAAGAAAAAATAAAAAAGCAGCACCTTCGTCACGAAGATGCTGCCCGTTTCTAACTAACACTAACTCATGTATCAACTATTCATCAAACTATTAAAACCTAAAAATCAATTCTATTTTACCGGCAAGATGTTACCCTCCTCATCATAGAAGAGAGGAGCCACCTTTACGCTGCGAAGCCAGGTTGTATCATTTGATGGCACGCAGTCGTGATGGAACAGATACCACTGTCCCTTGTACTCACAGATGCTATGATGGGTTGTCCAACCTACTACAGGCTCCAGGATGACGCCCTTGTAAGTGAACGGTCCATAAGGATTATCACCTACTGCATAGCAGAGATAATGGGTATCACCGGTAGAGTAGCTGAAGTAATACTTGCCCTTATACTTGTGCATCCAGCTAGCCTCGAAGAAGCGATGAGGATCATCGGCTGGCAATACCTTACCCTCCTCGTCAACAATGACAACAGGCTTTGGCATTTCAGCAAACTGCTGTACATCATCTGTCATCATAGCTACACGAGATGGCAACGGATTCTCCTTGCCTTCTGGAAGATGCTCATCCTTCAGTGCCTTGTTGTCCTTGTACCACTGAAGCTGACCGCCCCAGATACCACCGAAGTAGCAGTAAATCTTGCCGTCATCATCCTTGAACACACAAGGGTCGATGCTGTATGACTTGCGGATAGGGTCGGCATTCGGAACGAAAGGACCTTCAGGCTTATCAGCCACAGCCACACCGAGATGGAACACGCCATTATAATCCTTGGCAGAGAAGATGAGATAGTACTTGCCATCCTTCTCCACTACATCGTTGTCCCACATCTGCTTCTCAGCCCATGGCACATCCTTTACATCGAGAATCACACCATGATCGGTTACCTCACCTTCCATCACATCGTCCATAGAGAGAACATGATAGTCTTTCATCTGGAAGTGACCGCCATCATCGTCGAAGCTTTCACCGCTATCCCAGTCATGAGATGGGTAAACATACAGGCGACCGTTAAACACATTGGCAGATGGATCTGCCATATAATCCTTTGGGAACAAATATCTTGCTTTCATTGTTATCTTATATTTAAAGAGATTGATAATATTATCTTAAGAGATTCTATTTGAAGAGATCTTATTTAAAGAGATTGACGATTTCCTTCACCACTGGCTTCACCTCGTTGTTGCGGTCGATGAGCAGCGGATAGTTGGTTCTGCCTGGGATAGGCCAGCCATTCAACCAAGAGTGACCATCGTTGACACCCCAGAAGGTAACACGACTGATGACATCCTTGTGACGCTCTACAATCTTGAAGAGATCGAGATAACGCTGGTTGAAGAGCTTCTGCGCCTTCTTGTCAAGACCCTTCACGTATGGATTGTACTTCTTCTGAAGTTCAAACTTCTGGCTGATTTCCGCACCGCCGAATCCTTCCGGATTAGGAAGCATGTTCATATCCAGCTCAGTCAGCATCACCTTTACGCCTTCACCAGCAAAAGCCTCGATGCTCTTCTCATACTCAGCATAGTCAGGATAATCAAAACCATTGTGGCTCTGCATACCTACTGCATCGATGCGGAGACCCTTCGCCTTCAAATCGCGAACCAGCTTGCAGATAGCCTCTCGCTTGGCTGGCTTCGAAGTAGAATAATCATTGTAGTAAAGCTCTACGTTAGGATCAGCCTCATGCGCAAAGCGGAAAGCCAACTCGATGAACTCCGGACCGATAATCTTATAATACAAAGACTTGCGGTAAGAGCCATCATCCTCGAATGCCTCGTTCACTACGTCCCAGCCCTTTACTCTACCTTTATAATGAGTAACCACGGTCATGATGTGGTTATACATTCTGCCGATGAGCACTTCACGGCTTACCAGATTACCCTTAGCATCGGTAAACATCCACTTAGGTGGCTGAGAATGCCAAACCAGACAATGACCTATCAAGGTCTTGCCGTTCTTCTCTGCCCAGTCAGCGAGTTTATCGCCATCGGTGAAATCAAAGCGATTCACCTCCGGATGATTCTTCTCACCCTTCATACAATTCTCGGCTACCACCTGGTTAAACTGTTTCTTCACTACTTCCTCACCTGCCGGGTCTTGTCCGTCAGTCAGAGAAGTATTAACCGCTGCACCAACCAGGAAATATTTGCCCATAGTTTCCTGGAATGTTGGGATTTGAGCGTTATTACTTTTCTGGGCAAAAGCTGCAGAAGCAAGCATCAAGCCCAAGGCAAAAGTCGATATTCTTTTCATTGTACACTTATTATTTTATTCAAGTTTCGCAAGTTCAGAAGTTAAAGAAGTTAAGGAGTTATCGCTCCCTACGGTCGCTGAGGAGTTAAGACAATAGTCTTTTTGGCGCAGTTTTTAAGCAGCGAGACATACGTCCTAACTCCTTAACTCCTTTAACTTCCTAATATGCTAAAATTCAGTATCTTATTTTTCTTCCTGATGACGAGCTTCAATCTTCTTGTTGATATCGTCGATGACCTCATCTGTCAACTCATATTTAGAGATGATGAACATCGCCAAACCCAGCAGGATGGCAGGAATCACGCATACCAGCCAGCGGATACCCTCCTGTGCCAGCGCACTCTGCTGCTCCAAATCATTCATGAAGTAAGCACCGGCAGCATTACCAACCGACATCATGGCGAAGGCGGTGATAAAGAAGAGAGCCACGATACGGAGAGGACGGTTATGGAAAAATTCTGTCCACAGGTCGCTCACCTTAACGTTCTTGGTTTCCTTCTCGTCCATTACCACACGCTCCTTGGTCTGGGTAAAGCAGAATACCAGAAGGGCGAAACCTACCAGAGCATAGATCAGCATGGCAACAAACCAGGCATTACCATCGATAGGAAGCGAGTTGCTCTCTTGAGCTGCCGCAGCCTGATAACCGGTCCATGCAAGGACTGCACCAGGAACAACACCACCCAAAGCCATACCAGCCTTGTAGAAGATACCGGTCAGGGCATTGACAATACCGGCAATACGCTTGCCACTGGTATATTCAGCATAGGAAATAACCTCAGGAATCAAAGCCCACATATAACCTGTAGCTACGATAACACCTGTTGACTTGATGAACTGTGCAATATAAACCAGCGTGATATAATCCTTTACTGGTCCCATCTTGCTGATGAAATAAAGCATCGCCATACCCACGATAGCCACAGTAAGGAAGATGTAGAACATATTCTTCTTGCCTACCTTTTTCTTGATGGCAGGCACCAGCGGCATAAAGATGAAGGATGGCAGAGAACCCAAACCCATGAAGAGCGCCATTTCGATAGGGAGATCCTTGGCTGCTGCGAGCATGGCTACCAGGATTGGAACACCTGCCGATACACAGAGTCCACCCACATTTGCCATGAACATACGTACAGAGGTGAGAATGGTTATCTCATCTGTATCGCGAGTCAGCGAAGAGTTCAAGGCTCCGTAAGGCACATTAATCAATGTATAGAGCATTGACAAGCCTACGTATGTTACGTAAGCATAGATGAGCTTGATGGTTTCTGTCTGTCCTTCCATACCATTCCAGAAACAGAGGATGGCAAGTACGGTGAGTGGCAAACCCGCCAGGACGAGATATGAACGATACTTACCCCAACGTGGATTATGCTTATCTACATAAGTTCCCACCAATGGGTCCCAAAGTACATCGACCAGGCGAACCACCAGGAACATGGTAGCAGCCACACCCGGATTGAGTCCGTAGATGTCGGTGTAGAAGAACAACAAATACATACAGATGGTCTGGTAGATGAGGTTTTGTGCCAAGTCGCCAGATCCGAATCCGATGCGTTGTAGCCAATTCAGTTTGTAGAATCCCTTAGATTCCTGTGATACAGTTGTCTGTTCCATATTTTATTCAGTCATTAAGTTTACACCTTATTATATATATAACATAAAAGATGCATATAATATATTTACTTCAATTTCTCTGCGGCAAACTTGCCCATTGCCTCATATCCCTTCGGATTGAGATGCAGCCAGTCGTCAGAATACTCAGCCTTCAGACGCTGAGGGTCTTTCGGATCGCGGGTCAGCTCATCGAAATCGATGACCTCGTCGAAGGCACCACTTTTTCTGATCCATTCGTTCACGGTCTGTCGCATAGCCTCATGCCAGAAAGAATACCATCCGTTGCCCTTGGTTGGGGTGATGGTTCCGCCATACACCTTGATTCCCTTTGCCTTGGCTTTCGCTATCAGCACCTTGTAGCAGGCAATCAGGGTATCTGTTACATGCTCATAATTTCCACCGCAGCAACCGATATCGTTGGTTCCCTCGAAGATGATGAGTTTATCTACACCTGTCTGTCCCAGGATATCACGGTCGAAACGTTTCATAGCTGGTTCGCTCAATCCACCTTGCACTACACAGTTGCCGCCGATACCGAGATTCAATACGCCGTATGGCTTCTCTGCATTCAGAGCATCCGAGAGGAAATCGGTCCAGCGGTTCTGATGGTTAGTAGTACTTCCACGGCCATCGGTAATAGAGTTTCCGAGGATAGCCACCACTGGGGTAGCCTTATCGGTCTTCACATCAATGGCAGAAAGATTGTACCAGTGGTCAGCCTTTTCCTGCTTATCGAAAGCTGCATCTGCAGGTTTCACCGCCTTGCCCTTTACATTACTTACTATATAAGAGGTAGTACGTGAACCACGATGGGATGTTGCATTCACTGGAGTCTGCTTGCCATAGTCGATGGTAATCGTAAGGCGCTGTCCACTCTTCAAGGCATATTTCAAATCATCTGAGAAGATAGCCTTGCCTGGAGCAATGGTTACATTCTTCTTGCCATTGAATTTAAGATACTTCACCGTCTTGGTCAGAATTCCCCAATTGCTTGGAACATCAGTATCTGCAATATACACCGATTTGATTTCCACCGGTTCCTTGCTCTGCTCATTGCTGAGCTTCACTCTGAGTTCCTCTCCGCCAAAGGAAACATGAACTATCTGTCGACAAGAACGGTTGCTCAAGCTTTCCTTAGGCATATCTCCTTTACCAGTCCATTCAACAGCAGTCGCCCAAGAACCCTTCCACACTTTCTGTGCGAAAGCCAAGCTACTACTTCCTGCCAGCAAGAGAGCCAACAATAAAATCTTTATTGTTTGTTTAGTCATTGTTTTACATTTTTGTTAGTCACAATTCGCTATTCACGATGCAAATGTACAAAAAACTATTGAAAGCTCTTTAATATCTAGTTACCAGAACGTTTCTATTTGTTTCATAGACAAAATAAAAGCATAAAAGACAAAGAAACAAAAGGAAACGAAACATATTATCGCATTTTTATTTGTTGCTTTCGCAGTTTTTTACTACTTTTGCAGCAACAATAACCAAACAAGAACAAGTAAACGACCAAAAATATGAAGTATACCAGGAAATGCCTTGCGGCACTTATCGCACTCCTCGCCTCACTCATGCTATGGGCTGATGGTGGCGAATTATTCACATCTGGCAAACTGTCCAGTTCGCTCATCAATTGTGTCGTACAAGATAAGTACGGATACATTTGGGTAGGTACGGAATATGGACTGAGCAAGTTTGACGGCTACAGATTCACCAACTATCTGCACGACGAGAAGGATACGACATCCATCACAGACAATATCATTTCAGATCTCCTTGTTGATAAGAAAGGTGACCTGTGGATAGGTAGTGCCAAGGGACTGATGCGCTATAATTATGAGACGAATGACTTCACTCGTCTCAATTTTCCTGATGGCAGAAAGCCACGCATCTACTCTATCGTAGAAAATCACTGTGGTGATATTCTGTTGGGAACTGCCGGCTACGGACTTTATTCCGTAAAGAAAGCAGCTTCTGACAAAGCAGCAGATAAGCAGTTCCTGATTAAGCAGGAAAGACAATACGCAGAGCGCGACTTCGACGTATTCTTTACCCATATCTATGAAGACCAGCACCACTATCTATGGCAGAGTAGTCACCTATCCACCTTTACCCGATTCATCGAAAACAAGGGAAAGGTGAACCGCAAAGACTTCAAATCGCCATACGGAGCGCCAGTGGCTTTCATACAGCATCGTCCACAAACCCTGCTCATTGTATGTATGTATGGCATCATCTATTATGACTATAAGACGGGCAGAATAGCAGATGCCGGCTACGACTTTGGCACCTACGCCAATAACGTAACCATCAATAATGCAACCTTCGACCATGAGGGAAATCTCTATATCAGTACCTCTGAGCATGGAGCATTGCTGATCAGGAAAGGAAGCAACCGGGTGGAGCAACTGGAAAGCAGCAACAGTAACTTCGATCTATCCACCGCCTTCGTCAATGACATCATCGAAGACAAGGACAACAACCTCTGGATAGGATGCTATAAAAAGGGACTCTATCTCATCAACCAACGCCAACAGGCTTTCAACTCATGGAGTTTCTCAGCACAAAACTATATAATAGGTAGTAGTGTATCCTCTATTGCGCCAGGCGATAGAGGAGAAACATGGTGTACCGTACAAAACAGTGGCGTCTTCTGCTTTGATGCTTCAGGAAAGATTATCGCTCATCCTCAATCACCAGCCGGAACCTGTATCATCTACAAAGACAAGCGTGGCAGCTATTGGATCAGCAATAGTAGTGCACTCTACAGCTATAATCCATATACTGGAGCTTACCAGCAGAAAATCAGCTTTACCAGTGCCGGCATCTATTGTATGACTGATGACAACCAGGGAAACCTCTACATTTCGGTCTACAGTAAGGGACTATATATATATAATGTGGAAACCGGTAACGTAAAGATCCTCAATATGAGTACCCGAGGTAAAAAAGGTTACCTCTGCAACGACTGGGTTCGCAGTATGGCTCTTGACCACACCGGACATCTATGGATTGGTACAGCCAACGGTGTATCCTGCCTCAACACGCAGACACTCAGCTTCAAGGATTTCGGATGGCACAATATCCTAAAAGACAAGCAGATAAATGGCATTTGCGAAGGAAAGGACGGAGACATCATGATGGGTACTGAAAAAGGACTCTATCTCTTCGACCGCAAAAAGAACAAGGTGGTAGACTTCCCTCACGCTGAAGCATTAACAGGCAAGCAGACATGTGGTATCGTAAGAGACCACAAGGGCGACTATTGGGTTAGCACAACCATGGGAATCTGGCAATATGACACAAACGCCAAACGATTCATCGGACACATCAATGGCAACGGACTCACCACACGTGAATATGTTTTAGGTTCCATGATGCATACATCCGATGACATGGTAGCCTTCGGCACAAGCGACGGCATCACCACTTTCTATCCTAACGTAGTGAGAGCCAACAAGATGGAGATGGGTAACGTATACCTTACCAACTTCATCAAAGCCGGAAAGGCAACCAATTGTCTCAGCGACAACTTCAAGATACCATACTCAGAAAACTCATTCACATTGGAGTTCTCTCTGCTCAACTATAAGAACACTGACAATATCAGTTTCCAATATCGCATCAATGGCGGCAACTGGAGCAGCACCAACGAGGGAACTAATGCCGTATCCTTCAACAAGTTGAAGCCTGGCAATTACAAGCTGGAAGTAAGAGCCACCAGCAATGGTCAATATTCGAAGAAGCCAACTGTCATCAACATCAAGGTGTGTAACCCTTGGTATGCATCACCAGAGGCCTATCTTCTCTATTTCCTGGCCATCGTGAGTGCTGTTTTTTACGTATTCTATACTTACGAACGCCGTCGCAAAGCAGACTTAGAGGAAACCAAGATGCAGTTCCTCATCAATGCCACTCACGACATCCGTTCACCGTTGACCCTGATTATGGGACCTCTCAACAAGTTGAAGAATAGACTAGAAGACGCAGAGAGCAAACAGGATATCGACATGATAGACCGCAATGCCAAGCGACTTCTGCTCCTGGTCAATCAGATTCTTGACGAGCGCAAGATAGACAAGAACCAGATGCACCTGCATTGCCAGAAGACCAACCTTAAGGAGTTCCTGCGTGGCATAGTATCTCTCTACAACTTCAATGCCCAGGAACGTAGCATCACTCTTAGCCTGAAGGAGGACGAGACCCTAAACGAGGAAGGCAACCTGCAAGTATGGATAGACCGCATCAACTTTGACAAGGTTATTTCCAACTTACTCTCCAACGCCATGAAGTATACCTCGGATGGCGGTGATATTACGATTATCATAGGAAAGAATGAGAAGAGTGCCATCATCAAGGTTGAAGATACAGGTATCGGACTGAAGGAAGAAAAGACTGACCGCCTCTTCGACCGTTTCTATCAAGGCAATAACAACAGCGACATTCATATCGAGGGAACCGGAATTGGTCTGAACCTCTGCAGAGCCCTCGTCAAGATGCATGGAGGAACTATCAGAGCCTATAATCGCACCGATGGAATCAAGGGTTCCTGCTTCGAGGTAAACATTCCATTGGGCAAGGAACACCTCAAGCCAGAGGAGATCCTGCAGGAGGATGGCACAAAAACTGCCGAATCCACCGGTAAAAGAACGCAAGCCAACCGCAATTTCAATATCCTGATAGTAGATGACGATGCAGAGATTGCACATTATATCAAGACCGAACTGAGCGACTGGTATCGATTTGAACATGCCTGCAACGGAAAGGAGGGTCTCAAGATGTTGCTCACCAGCAAATATGATCTCGTGATAAGCGATGTGATGATGCCGGAAATGGATGGTGTTACCATGCTCAAGAAGATAAAGAGTAACACTAACGTAAGCGATATTCCAGTCATCCTGCTCACCTCCAAGAGCGAAGTAGAAAACCGACTAGAGGGATTGCGTAAGGGTGCTGATGCCTTCCTGGCGAAGCCTTTCAATATGGAAGAACTTCATATTCTCATCGACAACCTGGTAGACAATGTCCGACGCATCCGTGGCAAATACAGCGGCGCACAGGGACAGAAAGCTAAGATAGAGCAGATACAGGTGAAGGGCAACAACGATGCTCTCATTGAGAGAGTGATGAAATATATGAACGAGCACCTGGCCGACCCAGACCTCAACGTTGAAAAACTGACAGAGGATGTAGGCATCAGCCGTGCCCAACTGCACCGTAAGCTGAAAGAAATAGCAGGCGTCTCTGCTGGTGAATTCATCCGTAACTTACGATTGGAGCAAGCTGCACGTCTTATCGAAGAAGGACAGATTAATATCACGCAAGTAGCTTACTCTGTGGGATTCAACAACCAGACCCATTTCTCTACAGTGTTCAAGAAACACTATGGCATGTCACCAAGTGAATATGCTGAAACAAAGAGAAATAAGAAATAAACAACAAATAGAAGAGAATAAGGTATTTTTTCGTATCTTTGCAGCAGAAACAATAACAATACAAACTAACGATCTGCAAAGATATGAAGAAATACCTTATTTTATTAATTACGGTACTTACATCACTCCATGTTTCTGCACAGAGTGACGGTTCACAGTTATGGCTCGGAAAGCAGTATGCTAACTCATGCCAAGTCATCTCACAGTTGCCTGATGATGCAACAGCCAAGATTGCCAAGCAGGAGTTGGAAAACAACTGGCGTGGCAAGAATGTTGAGCTCAAGATAGACAAAGCTCTGAATCTTGGCGAGGGCTATAACATCTACGCCCGTCCTGCACAGCAAGGCGACAACATTCAGTACGAAGCAACTATCACCGCCAGCAATCCTATCGGTTTGCTCTACGGTGCCTACGAGCTGATTCGACTTCAGAACACCGATGCCTACAACACAGGTAGCGGCAATCAACAGAACTTCAGTAAAGCTATAGATGAAACAGAGAAACCACAAGTGGGTCTCCGCATTCTCAACCATTGGGATAATCTCGATGGCAGCATCGAACGTGGCTATGCCGGCAAGAGCATCTTCAAATGGGAAGAAATCAAACTCGGCAAAAACGGCAAGGGTGGCAGCATCAGCAAGAGTCTTCACGACCGTCTCATCACCTATGCCCGTGCCAACGCATCGCTCGGAATCAACGGAAGCGTACTGAACAATGTAAATGCATCACCAAAAATGATGACTGCTGAATACATTAATAAGGTGAAGGTCATCGCCAACATCCTGCGTCCATACGGAATCCGAGTTTATCTCAGCATCAACTTTGCTTCTCCTATGGCATTGGGCTATACCAAGACTGCCGACCCACTGGATAAGAAGGTTCAGCAGTGGTGGAAGAAAAAAGCAAAGGAAATATATGCTACCATCCCTGACTTTGGCGGATTCCTGGTAAAAGCCAATTCTGAAGGACAGCCTGGTCCTGGCGATTACCACCGCACCCATGCCGATGGAGCCAATATGCTTGCCGATGCCGTCAAACCATACGGAGGCATCATCATGTGGCGAAGCTTTGTTTATGGTGCCAACCATAAGGGAGAAGACCGTGTAAAACAAGCTGTCAGCGAATTCAAAGGTATGGATGGCAAGTTCCGTGACAACGTAATCCTACAGTCAAAGAACGGCCCGCTCGACTTCCAGCCTCGTGAGCCATACGCTCCTATCTTCGACAACATCAAACAGACTCCACAGATAGCAGAACTTCAGATTACCCAGGAATATCTTGGTCAGTCTAAGCACCTCACCTATCTCGCCCCAATGTGGAAGGAATTCTTTGATTTTGTCAATCCAAACAAACTGGTTGGAATCTCAGGTGTAGCCAATATCGGTGATGATGCCAACTGGTGTGGTCATCCTTTCTCACAGGCAAACTGGTATGCTTTCGGCAGATTGGCATGGAATCCTTCACTTACAGCCGAGGAGATTGCTCACGAATGGCTCGTACAGACCTACGAAAATCAGAACGAGAAGTTCACCAAACCTGTAGAGATGATGATGATGACCTCACGTGAAGCTTGCGTCAACTATATGATGCCATTGGGCTTACATCATATCTTCAAGTTCGATCACCACTACGGTCCGGAACCTGATGGTTTCATTGCAAGTTATCCTCTGGAATGGTGCCCAGTATACTATCACAAGGCAGATGCTCAGGGTGTAGGTTTCGACCGCTCATCCAAAGGTACAGATGCCGTTGGTCAGTATCCGGAACCATATCGCAGTCTGTATAACAACATAGAGACTTGCCCAGAAGAATATCTCCTATGGTTCCATCATGTGCCTTGGAATTACAAGATGAAATCAGGAAGCACCCTCTGGCAGGAACTTTGCATGAAGTACAACATGGGTGTAGCGATGGTTGAAGTATATCGCGACTTCTGGCACACCTCAGCCAAACAGTATATGAAGGGTCATGAACAGGAATGGCAACATACCGATTCATTGCTCAATGTGCAGTTGGAAAACGCCAAGGAATGGCGCAATACCTGTCTCAAGTATTTTCAGACATTCTCTAAAATGAAGATTTATGAATAAGATCGTATTATCTTTTCTAGCATTATTATGCTGCATCAATATACAAGCAGGAGTGAAACTGCAGAAGCAAGGCTCTGCAACCCAGCTTGTTGTCAATGACAAGCCGATGCTTCTCCTGGCTGGTGAGTTAAGCAACTCTGCCGCAACGAGTCCTGCCGACATCAGGAAAGCATTGAAACAGATGAAGAATAGCGGAGTCAACTCCGTCTTCGTTCCTGCATATTGGGAATTTGTAGAACCTAATGAGGGCAAATATGATTTTGCACTCGTAGACAGCGTCATCACAACTGCCCGTAAGCATGACTTGAAGATTGTCTTCCTATGGTTCGGTGCCTGGAAGAACTCCATGAGCTGCTATGCTCCACTATGGGTAAAGGAAAACACCAAGCGTTTCCCTCGTTCACTCACAGAGAACGGTAAGCCATTAGAGATATGCACAGCCTTCAGCGATAACCTGCTTCAAGCAGACAAGCGAGCATTCTGCGAACTGATGAAACACATCAAAGCTGTAGACAGTCAAGAGAATACCGTCATCATGATGCAGGTAGAAAACGAAATCGGCATGCTCGAATCTGCCCGCGATCATTCTCCTCTTGCCGAAAAAGCTTACAGACAACCCGTTCCTGCTTCATTGCTCAAGGCACTCAAGCTCAAGAAGAAAGGTACATGGGCAGAAGTTTTCGGAACAGACCGTTATGCTGACGAGAAATTCCAAGCATATTATTATGCCAAGTATGTAGAGCAGCTAGCCTCAGCCGGCAAAGCCATCTACAATATTCCGATGTATGTAAATGCAGCAATGAACAGCCGTGGCAGAAAACCAGGCGAATACCCTTCTGCCGGCCCACTTGCCCATCTGATTGACATCTGGAAATGTGGTGCACCAAGTATCGATATTTTTGCACCAGATATCTATGATACCGGTTATAAGGGATGGGTAGAGAAATACAAGCGTGTCGACAATCCTTTCTTCACTCCAGAAGTGAAATGCGATATCAATAGCGGCGTAAAGGCATATTATACCTTCGGCGAAACAGATGCCATCAGTTTCAGTCCGTTTGCTCTCGATGAAGCTAACTTCAAGGTAAAGAACAGTCTCAGACGTTCATACAAGGTTATCAATCAGCTCTCCCCTCTCCTGCTCCAGCATCAGGGAAAGGGTAAAAACTGGGGATTACTCTTCGACCAGGAAGATAAAGAGCGCATCATTGAAGATGGAGATATTACCATGACCTGCCGCCATTTCTTCACGCTACCATGGGATCCTCGCGCTACAGATGGGAGTAAATGGCCAGAAGGCGGTGGCTTAATCGTGAAACTAGCCAAGAACGAATACATCATAGCTGGTAATGGTATCGTCGTAGTTTTCCAAAGTAAGACAGAAAAAGCGCAAGCTGAAGAAAAGAAACTCGGTGAGGACGGATTTGTTGACAACGGTGGAACCGAAACAAAGAAACAAACCGCTACTTTCAAAGGCAAGCGTATCGGTATCGGATATGTTGACCAGGTTGAAGTAGACAAAAACGGTAAATTACAGTTTATCCGCCGTGATAATGGCGATCAGGACCACCAGGGACGCCATGCCCGCATCTCATGTGGCGACAATAAAATACTCCACATCAAGCTATACGAATACTAAAACGTCTATATATAATAAGGTATAAAGGGGATTTGCTGCTGCGTATCCCCTTTTTTTTGCCCTAATATGTCGGTTTTATCGTACATGAAACATTTAAAAACACGCAAGATACAAATACTGCACTTTACGAAAAAGGGCATATCTTTGCAGCAGAAAATCAATAAAAACAAAATTCGTATATAAACCAACGAACGAGTTTTAAACCAATTAAATCATAAAAACCAATTAATCATGAAACATGCAGGTAATGCTTTAAAGTACCTGTCTTTGCAGTTTATATTCGTTGCATTCCCATATCAGACTGCAGTGGCTCAAAACGGTAATGTAAAAGGTACAGTAGTCGCAGACGATGGTCCAGTAATTGGAGCGACAGTTCGTGTTAAGGGGCAACCAAACTCAGCTACCGTCGCCGACCTAGATGGTAACTTCGTATTGAAGGCTCCTAAAGGTGCAACTTTACAGATTTCTTATCTTGGCTACAAGGATAAAGAAATTAAAGTTGGCAATGGTCCTATTGATGTAACTTTGGAATCAGATGCCCAGGCTCTGAACGAAGTTGTCGTCGTAGGTTATGGTATCATGCGCATCCGCGGTACCAACTCTTTGAATGCCACTTCCCAACCTATCTTCGTTATTGATGGTGTCATCATCGACTCCGATGGTTCTGACAATGGTAACAGCAACCCATTCTGAAGTCACTCATCGCCCCTACCCTCGTAGTAGAAAGTGATGGCGACATTGCCAATATTCTCTCTGGCGATGCATTCTCAGTGGTGTATCGCCCTCTTTCGTTATAAATTGTTAAGAAAACAAAGAAATAAGTCAATAAAAGTACAACGGATTCATATTTTCACTATTTTTGTGCAACGTTAGTACAAAAGCCATTTGCTTGTATCATTCAAATGCGTACTAGCCGATAATACCGGGGGTTCCGGCATCTGACTCAAACGAAAAGAAGAAGATGAACAAGAGTAAAAGCATAGGCCTGATGCTGGTCTCCGCTATACTACTTTTATGTAGTTGTTCCAAGGAAAACGTGATGAACGAATCATCACAGGTAACTAACCATGAGGTAAGCATTAGCTTCTTCGAGAAAACGATAGAAGATATCTCTTCTGCCTCAGATGTCTCATCGGCACGTATGCATTCCACCCGTGCTGATAACAAAACGACCTTGGCAACCTGCCACAGGTTTTCAGAACTGGAGGTAGCATTGATACCTATTGATTCCGAGAATGATTCAGGCTATGTCGTAAGACAAGACAGTCTGGGCGATAATTTCGGCAAGGTAACCTTCGATGTTCCTGAAGGCACTTACCACATGGTTGCTGTAGCCGCAGTCACCCCTATGCCTTTGGATAATCGTATTTCCATCAAGTCGGCTACCGAAGTCAGATTTCCGAATGATCAGGTCACCGATATGGTTTATGCCTATAAGGATATTACGGTCAGTCCTCAAGTAAGCAACCAGAATTTTGATGCCACATTGTCACGGGGCGTGAGTGCCTTCGTTCTCAGGAGCTCTATTAAAACTCCATTAAATGTAGCCGGCGAATCCATAGAGATTTCCGGAGATTGCGGTGTGGTATTCAATCCTGCTACCGGCACATGCAAGACAGAGGCTCCTATCCATTACGAAAGAGTATTTGATGCCAAGAAGTACCAGTACAATCATTTATTCTTCACGGTCTATACGCTTTTGAAGGCTGATGATGTAGAGAATCTTCATGTAAAGTCGCAGGCTAAGGACAAGAATGGCAAGGTCATCAAGGAGTGCAATTTTGACAATGTGCATCTGGTAAAGGGTAAGTTAACCCGTTACGAGGGTAATTTCTTCAATAATAGCAGTACCACTTCGTTTACTGTTTCCGAAACGGCATTAACAGAAAGTGAGTATTCCAAGAAATTCTAGAAAGAGTATATCGTATTTATATAAAATAAGGTGTATACTCTTTAGCCTTCGATGATGAAAGGCTAGGGGGATACATCTTATTAGTATAATAAATCTAAAAATTTTTGGTTAGAACTCTACTTTCGCATATCTTTGCACTTAAAAAAAGTGGCACATGTGCCAGAATTTTTAAGTAGCATGAAGGAAATTAAGCGCGAATATTATCTCAACCAACTCATATCAAGCAAACAAAATGGCTTGATAAAGATAGTTACAGGTATCAGAAGATGTGGCAAATCATATCTTCTATTCAAGTTGTTTAGAGATCATCTCCTGGCAGATGGCATTTCTCCAGATCATATTATATCTCTGGCTTTGGATGATATACTGAACGATGAATACTGTGACCCCAAGAAACTGCTACACTATATTAAAGGTAACATCAAAGATTCTGAAATTCATTATGTCCTATTGGATGAAGTTCAAATGGTAAACAACTTTGTTGGAGCCTTGAACAGTCTTCTTCATATAGACAATGTGGATGTCTACGTAACAGGAAGCTATTCTAAGTTTCTATCTTCCGACATTGCCACAGAGTTCAGAGGAAGAGGTGATGAAATACGTATTTACCCTCTGTCTTTTTCAGAATATGTATCGGCTTACGATGGCAACAAAGAAGATGCATGGCGAGATTATATTACGTATGGCAGTTTGCCTTTAATCTTGTCTTTGGATACCCAGCAAAAGAAGGTGAGTTATCTGCGTAATCTCTATACTACGGTGTATCTAAAAGACTTGATAGACAGAAATAATGTCAAGAAAAACTTGGAGTTCGACTCTCTTGTTAAAGTAATGGCATCATCGGTAGGCTCACCATGCAATCCGAATAAATTGAGCAACACTTTCAAGAGCGTAAGCAATGCAGACCTGTCTCCGTTAACAATCGACAATTACTTAGGATTCTTGCAAGAAGCCTTCCTGATAGAGAAAGCGATGCGGTATGACATTAAGGGGAAAAAGTACATCGGTACATTGTCTAAATACTATTTCGTAGACTTAGGACTGCGCAATAGCCTTCTGGATTTCCGTCAAATAGAAGAAACCCATCTCATGGAAAATGTGATATACAATGAATTACGATGCCGTGGCTATCTTGTGGATGTTGGTATGGTAGAAACTCGTACCCGAACGCCGCAACAAGGAATGATACGCAAGCAATTGGAAGTAGATTTTGTAGTCAACAATGGCTCTAAGCGTTATTACATCCAGTCTGCCCTTGCTCTTCCTGATAAGGAAAAGATAGAACAAAAATCAGCATCACTAAAACATATCTCAGATAACTTCCAGAAGATAATCATAGTAAAGGACAATATTGTTTCTCATCACAATGAAGCAGGCATCTTGTTCATAAGCTTGTTTGATTTTCTTTTGCAACGAAACATATTAGAATAGGCTTCTACTTTAAAAAAGTGGCACATGTGCCATAAATTTTAAGTAGGGGCATCTATTCGAGCCCCCACGCATTTACAGGTAATCCTTTTTTTGCAAAGATACGCTTTTCTTCTGAAAGAAGCAAGGAATTATTGAAAAATGTTTGAGGGTGAAGGAGATAAAAAGAATAAGGTGTATCCTCGCTTGCCCGATGTATGAGGCAAGAAGGATACACCTTATTATATATATGAGAGATATATGTCCGATAGCTTACTTTACAATCTTCATGGTATTGTTTCCACACTTCAGGATAAACAAGCCATTGCCAGGAATATTGTTCTTCTGGAACTCAGAGGTCTTCATCTTGCATACCAGCTGACCTTCGGCATTATATACATAGGTATATGGAGAAGAAGATTTGGCATCTGTTATCAGCTGACCGATACCCGTGGTAGTAGATTGCAGATAAACTTCATCCAGGAAGAATGCCTTGGAAGAAGTAAAGGTGAGCTTTGTCTTGCCCTTTGACTTTACTGTCACAACAGCTTCGTTCCATTGACCATTCTTCATAGGAATGCTCTGGATATCCAATTCTGCATTCTCTGCTGACAAATTGAGCGTAACATCAGCCTTACCAATAGGAGCACATTTAAAGGTAAGCTTTGCCTCACCATTCAACTCGAACTCTGGAGATGTGAGGGTGACATTAGCAGCCGAAGTCGTACCGAAACGACCACACTGGTTTCCACCCTTCTGATAATTGCAGGTCCATCCCTCAACATCAGGTGCAAAGGTTCCTGTAGCAAAGTCATGACTCAACATTGGTGGTACGAAACTGCCGTCATTGCCACCCGTACCCTGACACTTGTCAAAGGACTCGTGGAAGATGTATCCATCCTGTGAAGAGGCTACATTATAGTTGATGAATTTGAAAGAAGCCGTCTTATCTTCCGCCATGGCGATATCGCTGATAGAGATATTCATCAGTTTCTTACCATCCGTATTTTCATGCTGAGTGGTTGCGGCAGGAGTAGTCTTGCTACCTAAGGCATTGACCCCATTATAAGGCCAGGCGTCGCCCTTTTCATCATTTTCTTTCTTGCTGTTATCAGCAGGAATGAATGTAATATGCTCAAATTGGTTATATTCTGGATCATTGGTATTCGGCATATTGATTTCCCATATCTTTTCATCATAGTTGATATGATTGATGATGATACCCGAAGCTGCCAGACCCGCATCCCAGCCTTCCTGCTGGCGGTTTTCGATGATGTAATACTCATCACTGAAACCAGGGTTTGTGAATTTATAGGCATTACCTCCCTTGGCTACTGTAGCCATACCGGTCACTTCAACATTCTCGGTTAATTCAACTGGTTCTATCCAGCCGGCAGCATACTTCTCGTAAGCTGAATATCCGGCAGGACAATAGCTGTTGCCATTGTAGCTGCCAGAGCACATCAAATCCCAGGTTCCCATGCCATAAAAGCCTTTATACTGCGTATCATAAGCATCAGGGAAACCTAAGCAATGGGAGAATTCATGGCAGATGGTTCCGATACCATCTATTCTAGTATCAGAAGCCAACTCATTACTGCATGCATAGGTATAAACCTTTTTGTCTCCATACGCAGTAGGCATTGGCAAATTGTATTTATGCGGCCATATCGTATTGGCATCTCCACCTGTAGCTTCACCACGACCTGCATATAGGACAAATACAAGATCTACTTCTCCGTCATCATCCCAATCGTAAGGAGCGAGATTCCAACCATCATTCACGGCATTCTGGCAGGCTGCTGCTACCATGCCTTGCGGATTCTTGTCGCCACCATCCTTTGAGTTTTCACCATAAACCTCATAATTGGCAAGGGTATAAGGACCAGCAATATCAAAGGTCAGGTCGAACTGACCGTTGCTCTGTGCGTGAAAATAGTCCTTGACACTACCACGGAAGTTTCCTTCGCTGAAGCCTTCTTCGTTGGCTACTCTGTTATAGAATGCCTTAGGATCAGCCATCGAGAACTTCTTGTTGGAAAACTGAACCAGGATAATGAGGCAGCGTTTCTTTCCTATATAGGATACTTTCTGGCGGGCATTGGTACGGGCATTGGTCTTAACCAAGCCACCTCTCGTAAGATAAGGTCCCTGATTACTGGCTCTGAGTTCCTTGCTGCGCTGTACAAGATTCTCCATATTGGCTGTAACCAGCCCCTTTTCGGTCATCGTATAGTTCTTGCCATCCTTATCTTGCCAGAACTTCATAAACTCATCGCCCCGAAGCTGTACTTCGATTGTTTGACCATTGGCTAGTTTCAGCGTCTTCCAGATACCAGGCTTGGCAGGAATGGCATAAAGAGAAACTGTGGCCAAAGCTAAAATAATGAATGAAATTAGTTTTCTTTTCATAACGAGCTAATTAATGATTGATTGTCAGATGATTCTTATAAAATAAGAAAAACGATTTAAAAGAAAAAAGGAGAGAGGCGGTTTCTATTGAAACCGTCATTCTCTCCTATTTTTATCATTGATTAAGCCATAAGGCTTATCGTGTCAGCTTCATATTACCAACAAAGAAGAATGCTCGACCTGTAGGTTTCACATCAGGATAAGTGTAAAGGATTCCTGCCATCATACCCTCCTCAAAGGTAACAGTCTTCATATCAGCAGACCATGTACCCTCAATTGGATCTTCTGTCAACTTACCATCCTTGTAATTGAATGGAAGTACGTAACAAGGACCGAGTTCTCCACCAAAGTTATAAGCACCCAAAGCATATTGACCCATATCTTCAAATACTACACGACCCTTCTTTGTTTCCTTGTCAAAATAGTATGAAAGCTCTGCTACACAGGTTGACTCGCCATTAAATCCGCTTACATAAAGTTTCTTATTGAAGTCAGCCTCACTCTCATCAGAAGCACCAGAAATAGTCACATTCCAAGAAATAGGTTTACCACTTCTGTCAACACCGCTCAAAGTCCATTTACCCTGAAGTTTGCTGTAGAACTCAGAATCATTATCCTTCAAGGTGATGGTTGTGCTTGCATTCTCAGAAATCTTAGCACCCTTTGCATCTACGATGGTAACCTGGAAAGTACGAGGATCGTTGATATCATCATCGTCTACAGTCTCGATTTCTACGTTGCCTACACCATCAGAGATGTTGATAGTCTTATCAGTAACATAATAGTTAACATCTTCCTTTGCAGGATTAGCACCAACTTCCTTAAGCTCAACAGTAACGAAGACATTACCGTTGGTCTCGCCCTTCACTTCGATTGGAACGTTAAAGAGACCCTTACCCTCATTTACTGTCATTTCAGTTTGCGCCATTCCAACAGTAACATCAGAAGCAGAGTTCCATGAATCATCGTCGCTAGAGCAGGCTGCGAAGAAGGTTACTGCAGCCATCAACATGAACAATTTTATATATTTCATATTTTCTATTCTTTATTGTGATACAACTAGATTAATAACCTGGGTTCTGCTGACCTGCCAAGTTAGGGTTTGAATCCATCTCGGTCTTTGGAATAGGCCACAAGAAACGATGATCATCAGCTGCATAAGAGAGAGACTGGCCCATCTTCACAACGATACCGTCGAGATCAGGATTCTCATCATGTGTAGCATAACGTGCAAAACCCTTGCCAAGACGACGAACATCCATCATACGCATACCCTCACCGATGAACTCCTTCTGGCGCTCGTTCAGGATAACAGACAAGATGGTGTTAGCTGAGTAATCGTTTGGCTCATAGCCCTCGATACGCTTAGCCAGGAATGCCTTCAAGTACTTGTTGGCATTTTCTGTACTGCCCTGACGAGCCTCAGCCTCAGCAGCAATCAGATACATCTCTGAAGAACGGAACACCTTGCTCATGTTCATGATGTTGTTGGTTGTACCAGTACGGAGTGCTGCGTTACCAGGGAACTTATTCAATACGTATGCCTGATAATTTGTACCCTCTACATCAAGCTTCTGATATACCTTGAAGAAAGTATTGAAACGGACATCACCCTCACCATAGAGATTCAATACTGCGAATGTTGGGATATAGTCAGCACCAGTCTCTGAAGAGTTGATGTATTCTGCACCATTAGAGCCACCCAACTCAGTAGGGGTCATCGTAGGGCGGAAGATTACCTCAGTACCCTCATCATCTGTCCACATCTTAGCATAGTCTGCAATCTCTGTCAATGGGAACTTGCCAGAGTTGATAACAGCCTCAGCATTGTCAGCAGCAGTCTTCCAGTCACCCTTTACAAGGGCAACGCGAGCCTTGAATGCCTGTACAGCATAAGAAGAAACATAAGCTGCATTCGCAGCAACCATATCCTTTACATCTGCAGCACCTGAAGCCTCATACTTCTGAAGACCTGTCAATGCTACGTTGATATCATCCTCGATCAACTGATAAGTCTCATCCAGTGTGCTACGGCTTGGATAGGTAGCGATATCACCAGTTGGATTATAAGTTGTGGTCAAAGGAAGACCAGAAGCTGCCTTTGATGGCTCTGCCTTTGTATAGGTCTGGCAGTAGTGCTCTGCCAACCAGAAATACATATAGGCACGTACGAAATGAGCCTCTGCATCGTAGCGTACGAAATCTGTCTTGTCAGCATCAGCAAAAGTTGCATCAGCAGACAACTTAGCTGCATTCTCTATAACAGAGTTACACTTAGCGATAACATTATATGCGCTCTGCCACATACCCTTGAGGTCGTTATCGGCAGATGTGAAAGTACCGTTAGAATAAACACCCTCACGGTTACCGTTGTTGATCAATCCGTGGAACTCGTCCATCTGGATGTC
The DNA here is from genome assembly GCF_052116205.1 of Prevotella sp. Sow4_E9_plate. Lineage (NCBI taxonomy): Bacteria > Pseudomonadati > Bacteroidota > Bacteroidia > Bacteroidales > Prevotellaceae > Prevotella > Prevotella sp. Sow4_E9_plate. Next base: position 24,196 of record NZ_JBQKLN010000025.1, read on the forward strand.
AGAGCGGTAAAGCCAAGCGCCAGATGTTACTGAGCGCATGTTGCTATAAAGCTGATTGCGGAATTGGCGAAGGTCTGCTGCTTTCTGAATAGCAGTCTTGTCATCCAACTGGCCGAAAGGAGCCTCGTCCATGGAGCAAGATGAGAAAGTCAATGCACCAATAAGCATCAATGAAAAATATATCTTCTTCATATTTTTTTTCTTTTTTTGTTAAGTTTAGAATGTTAACTCTGCACCAATAACAAACTGACGGGTGTTAGGATAGTTGAACTGAACCAAGTTGATATCTGGCTCTGGGTCATATCCCTTGAAGTCTGTAATGGTAAAGAGGTTACGTGCGATACCGAATACCTTAGCACCCTTGAGGCAACGTGTTGCAGCCATCCACTTCTTAGGCAACTCATACTGGACAGTAAGAGTCTTCATACGCAAGAATGATGCATCGCTCAACAAGTGGTCATCGAACTGGATATCATAGCCGTAAGCTGGGATATCAGTAATCTGACCAGGATGTGTCCAGATGTTCAACATCTCTACGCTCTGGTTGAAAGAAGTACCCTGGTTAGCATTCATGATAAAGTAGTTATCATTTACGGTCATGTACTTACCAGACTGCCATGCGAAGTCAGCGATAATGCTGAGACCCTTCCATGTGAAGTTGGTACCGAAACCACCGATCCATGGTGCATAGCGGTTCTTACCCAAGAATACAGAGTTCTCTTCCTCATTATAATTCTTAGTAACATTACCGTTCTTGTCGTAGTACATTGGCTCACCAGTACGAGGATCAACACCAGCATAGCGAACGCTGTAGAACTCACCGTAAGGGTGACCTACCTGGAGCTTCAAACCTGTATTGGCAATTACATACTCATCGCGACCAGCGAACAACTCAGTAATCTCATTCTTGTTGTAACCTACGTTAGCAGAAAGAGTCCAGCGGATATCCTTAGTCTTGATAAGATCCAAGTTAGCAGACAACTCAAAACCCTTGTTGGTCATGGCACCGATGTTACCAGCACCAGACTCAAAACCAGTAGTCATTGAGTAAGGAATGTCCATCAACATATCAGAAGTCTTGTTGATGTAGTAGTTAGCCTCGAGATTCAAACGATCGAACAAGCCGATGTTCAAGCCAAGGTTAAACTTGCTTACAGTCTCCCAAGTCAAGGTATAGTTACTTGCCTGTGAGATTGTGATAGAACCCTCACCATTATAGTTAGAACCGTTACCGAACAAACCATAATAGTCGTAAGCACCAGCACCAGAGTCGTTACCGGTTGTACCGTAGTTAGCGCTCAGAGAGAGGGCATCCAACCAAGAAACGTTCTTGAGGAAGTTTTCCTTCTTAGCATCCCACTTCAAACCAGCTGACCAGAATGTACCCCAACGGTGATCTGGAGCGAACTTAGAGCTACCATCACGACGGAGAGAACCATAAACATAATACTTCTCCAGGTAGTTGTACTCTACATTACCGAAGATAGAGTTGGCAACAACCTTCTCACGACTATCAGACTGTGAAGCAGGGTTCATTGTTGTACCAGCAGTAAGCAACAGGCGGCGCTCATCAGTCTGACCTTGTGAGTATGCGCCAAAACCTTTTGACTTCTCGAGACGTGTTTCCTCACCTACCAATACATTGAGATAGTGGTTGCCGAAGTTCTTGCGATACTCAGCAGTATGTGTGAGGGTATAAGCATAATAGCGAGAGAAGTTTGTCTGTACGCTACCAGATCTTGCAGCAATAGTCTGTCCCATTGGAGTAGTAACCTTATCATAAGGCAAGTTTCTACCATCCAATGTATAGTCATAACCGAACAAAGACTGAACAGCTGTAAATGTCAAGCCCTCGATTGGAGTAAGCTGCTCATTAAGAGACATATTCAATGTAACACGCTTACGTGAAACATCACTCTTAGAGATACCCCACCAAGGCATAGTGATACCACTATAGAGGAGCTTAGCTGCTCTGTCGCCCTTGATCATATTACCGTTATCATCGAAAGAATAGTAATAAGGAGCATCGTAAGGCAAAGCCATACGGGCAGCAACCAATGGGTTATTCAGATAGATTCCGCTATCATCATTCCATGCAGAGTTTACAGCATAATCCTGCACACCAAAGTTAGAGCTGTAACCAACCTTGAAGAACTTGTTAAGACGTGCATTGATACGAGCTGCCAATGTAGAACGGCGCATGTTTGACTGCTCAATCAAACCATCCTGCTCGTGGTGGTTGAAAGAGAGATAGTAGTTCATAGTCTGACCACCACCCTGCAATGTAGCATTGATATCAGATGTTGGAGCTGAGCTGCTCAACAACTCATCACGCCAGTTGGTGCTGATACCATACTTGCTTACCAGGTTTCTGATATTGTCGCTAACAGGCTGACCGATCAAGTCACGGAACTGGATGTACTGCTCTGAATTCATCATAGTAGTACCATCAGCAGTTGGAGTAGAAATACCATACTGAGCCTTTACTGTCATCTGAACAGACTCGTTGTACTTACCCTGCTTGCTGGTGATAACGATAACACCGTTAGCAGCACGAGAACCATAGATAGCTGTAGAAGCAGCATCCTTCAATACGGTGATATTAGCAATATCAGAAGGGTTCAATGTGCTGAAGAAGCTTGAAGAAATAGGTGAGCCATCGAGAATGAACAATGGCTGGTTAGATGAGTTGATAGAGTTGACACCACGCAGACGGATAGAAGCCGACTGTGAAGGGTCACCAGCAGAAGTCAATACAGACAAACCTGAAACCTGACCAGCAAGCGCATCGGTAAAGTTAGGGGTCACGATAGTCTGCAACTTCTTCTCACCAACGTTGGAAATAGCACCAACAACAGAACCCAGCTTCTTAGCAGCACCATAACCGGTGATGATAACCTGCTCGAGTGACTGACTTTCAGAGTCCAACAAGACGTTCATCTTTGCAGATGCCTTCAATCTCTTGGAAACCATACCAATGTATGAAATCTCCAACTCAGCATTAGGCTTCTGTAAAGTGAGCATGAAGTTACCGTCAATGTCGGTAACTGTACCGGTATTAGTTCCTACAACCTTGATAGAAGCACCGATAATAGGGCTACCATCTTCAGAAGCAGTAACTTTACCAGAGATTTGACTTTGTGCAAAAGCCATGCTCGTACTGAGAGCAAGACCTGCAACTACTGTCATGAGTCTTTTTTCCATAAATCTCCCTCGTTTAAATGAATATATAATGTTTGTTATTTCTTTCTCTCTACATTTTAATGAATTAAATGACCAGCCGTCCCTCAGAGACTTTGGCCTATCATTTGCATCCCACCTCTTGCCCCGAGGTGGAGGGGGAATCGCTCTTTATACCTTATATTATATAAGAGCCTGTAAGTCTAAAACTTACTTAATTTTAAAGAATATTTTTAATCGGGTGCAAATTTAAGCATTATTTAGGAAACCACCAAACTTTTTTCAGAAAAAGTTGCACTTAATGCTACATTTTGTTATAAATATCCGATTTTTATGCACTTTTTCTTATAATATGCAAAGAAACAGGCAACGGTTCATATAAAAACTGTCGTCCGTTATGGATTGTAGCTTTCTACCTCCAGCTCCTTGTTGAAAATAACAGGATGAGTTGCCCAGTATAATAGAAATAAAACCAGTATAATAGAAATAAAAAAGGTGTACCCCCCTACTGCCAGATGGCAATAAAAGGATACACCTTAATTTATTTTATGTGATACTTGTAAGTCTCCGATTAACGGTTACCACCAGCCCACCATACATTTTCGGTAAAGATATACTTACCGGCATCGTTGCCTGAACCGAAAGCTTCCTTCACGTTAGGGTTTGAAAGAACATCGCTTGAACCATAAGGCAAACGAAGTGGGAAACGGTTCTGACCTGCCTGAGTATTGTTAGGGTTGGTCATGGCTACAGGATAGCTGCCATCAAGATAGTTGCAACGGCGGATATCGTTGAAGGTCTCCAACTGCTCATCACGAGTCTGGGCGATATACTTCTGAACCAGAATCTCGCTCAATGGATTTGCAGCAAACTTAGCAGCAGTCTCGCCAGCAAGATAAGCAGCAACATCCTCAGCACTGAACTCTGTAGCACCTACAGTAGCATAGTCATCAAAAGAAGCCTTGACTGCAGTCTCGAAGTCAGCCTTGGCATCCTGACCCAAGCGAGCCTTCACCTCTGCGATGATAAAGTAAAGTTCTGACTTGCTCATCAAATGGCTAGGAATCTTCACCTCGCTGATACCATTCAAGAACCAGAGAGGGAAATTTGTTGCGCTGGTTGCACCGGCTGCTTCTTTGTCACCAGGAGTCATCAGGCCCAACTCACTAGGAGCACCATACCAGTCTGCACCATTATAATTATAGATAGCCTCACGTGGGTCCTGACGAGCTACCATCAAGTCATCAACAGTCTTGGATGAAGCACTATACTCACGGCTATACCAGTAAGCAGACCATGCATCAATCTGGTTGTTGCCATCGAAGATATTCAGGTTGGCACCATCGAAGCCATCAGCTACAGCTGCATTAGCCTCTTCCAGAATCTGAGCATACTGTGCATTCTTGTCGGCAGCACGACCAGCCTCATGCAAGAGATAGCGGGCCTTCAAGGCATGAGCAAGTCCACGCCACTGAGTCAAGTTGCCATTGAACAGGACATCGTAGGCACCCGCATTCTTCATCTTGCCAGCAATAGCCTGATCCAGATTACCCTTGGCAGCATCCAGCAATTCCAGGATGTGCTTGTAGACATCTTCCTGAGAATCGAGCTTAGGAGCAGATACCTTGAAAGCTTCAGAGCAAGGAATGTTACCAAACAAGTCGGTCATGATTCCCCAATCGTAAGCTGCCAGAATCTGACCCATAGCCTTGATATCAAGTTGTCCGGCGCTATTGCCACCCTCTTCACACTTGGCAATCATCTGCTGAATGTTGTTGAGGTTAAGATAAGTACCGTTCCACTCATTATCGAAAGTAGAAGCTGCAGCAATCTCGTTGATGCTGCGGAGCTCTGCATTTTTAAGCTGGTTGTTACCTGTACCCAGGATTTGCTCAGTATATGAGGCAACATACCAGGCGAAGTTACCCGTGTTGGTAGTGAAAACACTAGAAACGATGGCATCAGTGAGCTGGAACTTAGCAGAAACGACGCTTGCACCAGGGTGAGCCTCGTCTGTGTTGATTCTGTCCATGGTATCCTCAGAGCAAGATGCAGTCATCATAGAAACTGCAGAGATAGCCAAGATGCCAAATATATTCTTAAAATTCATCATTGTTTTATCCTTTATTAATATTGATACTTTAAATGATTCCTAGGTGGGTCAGCCGATTAGAATGTAATCTTGAAACCACCACCGAAGCTTGAAGTATTTGGCACTGAGAAACGCTCGAAAGTACCACTCATGTTACCATTACCCTGAGAAGACTCTGGATCCAGATCCTTCATCTTAGACCAGAGAAGCACATTGCGTGCGAAACCATATACAGAGATGTCGATGCCAGCAAACTTAGGAAGCTGGTAGCTCAAAGTTACATCGCGGAGCTTCAGGAAGCTACGGTCGTAGATACCTGCCTCTGTCACGTCATTGTAAGCCATCCAGTAATCCTGCTTGCTTACCTCAACCTTGTTTGGTTCACCTGTTGCAATATCAATACCCTCAGCTACCATAGTACCCTCGTGGTATGGGATAGACTCCTTGGTTGCACCGAAGTAGTTCAATGTCAAGAGTGTACCGTTATACATCTTGCCACCCTGCTGCCAATCCATGGTTGCGCTCAAAGACAAGCGCTTCCAGCGAGCCTTCAGGTTGAAGCCCATATTGAAATCAGGTGTACACTCACCCAGGTTCTGGCTACCGGCAGTACCGACAGGAAGACCATCCTGAAGCAAGAGGCGTCCCTGCTCATCGCGCTGGAATGCTACACCATAGATATTTGGATAGGTATAACCTGCCTGAGCACGTACCTGTGGCTCAACGAAACCACCCAGCATGATACTCTCTACGCCATCAGCCAAAGACTTAACCTTGTTGGTCAGCTTGGTGAAGTTTACGCCAAGATCCAAATCCCAATCTCTGGTCTGGATGATGCTTGCATTGATGGCAAACTCATGAGACCATGTGGTCATCTCACCGGCATTGGTACGGAGGTACTGATAACCTGTAGAACCGGCTGTAGGAACATCGAAAATCTGATCCTTGATATCCTGATAGCTGGCTGTATATTCCAAGCGAACACGATTGTCGAAGAAGTTCAAGTCTGCACCAAACTCCCAGTTCACGGTGTTCTGTGGCTTCAGATTAGGGTCATACTTCACGTAGTATGGCACATAAGAACTTACGCCGTTGATAGCATAACTGATAGGAGTGATACCATACATGCCACTACCGTAACTTGGCACATAATAGTAGTTGCTATAGTAGTGACCTGCCTGGCCAACCTGAGCGAATGAAGCACGGAGCTTACCATAAGAGAGGACGTGATTATTCTTCAATGCTGGAAGCTCTGTGAAAATCCAACCGAGTGATACTGATGGATAGAAGAAGCTGCGGTTGTTGCGTGGCATGGTAGAAACGATATCGTTACGACCTGTCACAGTCAGATAAACCTGATTGGCATAGCTCAAAGACAACTGACCGAAGAAACCTACGGTACGCTCCTGAGCCTTATATTCCTGTGTCACTGGCTTAACAGTGGTATTGGTCATAGTAGGCTGACCATAGAACAGGAAGTTGGTTCCATCGTAATCCCAAACACGCTGATAGTCGTGGTTGAACTCAGAACCGAGCAATGCACCGAAATCCCACTCGTTGTTGGCACCCAACTTAGCTGTGAAGTTGGCTGTGAAGAGGTTGTTGAAGATATTGTGCTGAATACCATAGTTTTCAATCTCACCACCAGCATTCTGTGCAGATCCCTTCTCGTATACATCACTATTGTTAGTGGTATAAACATCAAGACCAGCCTGCTCACGGACTACCAGGTTGTAACGCTCTGTATCCCAGCCGAAGTTAGGACGATACTCAAGATAGGTATTACCGAACACACGGTTGGTGCGCTGGCTGAATTCATTGTTGTCCTTCCACCAATATGGGTTGTTGAATGAGGTAGAACGGAACAAGATCTGACTTGTAGGGTCGTTTGGCGCATGGGTAGGAGTGCCCTTCAGATTGTACTCAGAAGGAGCAGAATATACCACATTCATAATACCGCTGTTGGCTCCTGGAGCAGATGTAATCTTGGTAGAGCTGTAGTTGGCAGAGAAACCAGTCTTCCACTGCTTGCTGATTTCGAAATCAACAGCACCACGTGCGGTAGTACGCATCATACCAGTAGAAGGGATGATACCTTTCTGATATGTATCACCAATTCCGAAAGAATAAGCCATATTGCCATTCTTCTGTGAAATACCCAGGTTAGAGTTCTGGGTGAAACCTGTATTGAAGAAATCACCTACATTGTCATAAATCTGTGGAGTAGCCCAACCGTCAAGACCTGCAGCTGCATACTTAGGGTTGTAGTACATACCCTCGTGCTTGCCATACTTCTGAGTATAAGCATTGTCGGTATTGCCACCATAAGTAGCATCGTTTGCCAAATCAGCAATCTTAGGACCCCAAGTCATTGAAGATGATGCGTTATAGGCATTAATACTATTACCCTGGGCATAAATATCCTGACGCTCGAACTTCTTGCTGACAGTCTGAGCACTCAAGTCGGTAGAGAATGTAATCTGAGGGCGGCCACCATTTGCCTTACCACGCTTGGTGGTAATGATGATGACACCATTAGATGCACGGATACCATAGAGGGCAGAAGCTGCCTGACCCTTCAACACATCGATGCTCTCGATGTCATCAGGGTTGATATCAATAGAACGGTTTGCCTTATCTGCACCAGTTACAGAAGCACCAGTATCATAGTCTGCAGAAGAAGCGATAGGCATACCATCTACCACGTAAAGAGGAGTGTTATCGCCTGAGAATGAGCGGGCACCACGGATTACAATCTGAGAAGATGCACCAGGAGCGCCAGAAGACTGACGGATATCAACACCGGTCAACTTACCCTGCATAGCACTAGCCAAAGAGCTGGTACCTGCTATGTTCAAATCTTCAGCACCCAGTTTCTGAGAAGCGTAACCCAAGGCTTTCTTATCACGAGAAATACCCATTGCTGTTACAACCACCTCATCAAGAGTCTTGTTATCCGCTTCCAATACGATCTTCATCTTCTGACCTGCCTTTACTGTCTGTGGCAACATACCGAGGTATGTTACTTCCAGCTTGGCACCAGCAGGAGCATTCAATGAGAAGTTACCATCAATATCGGTAACTGTACCGGTCTTAGTACCTACGATCTTGACAGAAGCGCCGATTACAGGGCTTCCATCCTCAGAAGAGGTAACCTTACCGGAGATTTGACTTTGCGCAAACGCCATGCTCGTACTAACGACGAGGGCTGCGGCTACTGTCATAAGTCTTTGTTCCATATCTCTCTCTTTTAAATAAATATATTATGTTTGTTATTTCTTTCTCTCTACATTTCTTTTCGTCTTACTTCTTGCAAAGTGTAACCTTCGATTAAAAAATTACTTAATTTTAAATAATATTTCAAATCGGGTGCAAAATTAAGCATTATCCATGAAACCACCAAACTTTTTTCCAAAAAAAACACCATTCTCCCAACATTTTGTTATAATTGCCCTGTTTCCCGTCACTTTTTTCTCATATTTAAAAGAAAAAGGCGACAGTTTTACAAAAACTGTCGCCCATTCCAGATTCTAGTTTTCTACCTCCAGTTCCTTACCGAGAACAAAAAGCATATAAAGAGGAATATTGAGCGTTTTAGCCTCTGCATTACGCTCGTATGGCAAGAGGCTGGTACGGAGAGTCCATTTTGGTGCTTTTTAGCCTCTTTTGCAAAAGAGACTCATAATCAAAGGATTACGTATGAAAAATCACATTTTTCGAAGGAGTTTTCGGCAAATTCTCACATTTTCCGAAGGAGTTTAAAGAAAGTTTCCTTTATAGAGGAAAGTTTTTTGGGAAAAGTTTCCTCTATAAAGGAAATATCTTACGACTTTTCTTCCTTTATAAAGGAAAATGTTGTAACTTTGCACCCAGATTAACATAAAACGGAAGATATGGACAAGAGAATAGCAAAACTGCTGATAGCGGAGAACCAAAGGATGATTCAGAATGTGGAGATGGTGAAAAGAAACATCAGCTTCGAATCTCATTCTAACTATGTGCTGGTAGGACTAAGAAGAGCCGGTAAGTCTTACTTGCTATATCAGCGTGCCCAAGAGATGATAGCTCAGGGACATTTGCCAGAGGAAATCCTTTACTTCAATTTTGAGGACGACCGATTGGAAAATCTCCAGCTTTCCGACCTGGATGCCATCAAGCAGGCTTACGAGGAGATGTATGGGCATCAGCCTATCTTCATGCTCGACGAGATACAAATCATTGATGGGTGGGAGAAATTTGCACGCAGACTTGCTGACCAGAAATATAGAGTATATATCACTGGTAGCAACGCCAAGATGCTGAGTAGCGAGATTTCTACTACGCTTGGTGGCAGATATATGGTGCAACCCGTTTTTCCTTTCTCCTTTCAGGAATACTTGACAGCCCAGCATATCTCCTTGCCTGCGCAGTGGGAGTATCTGCAAAATTCTGACCTCAAGAGGGCTTTTCTGGAGTATTTTCATATTGGCGGTTTGCCAGAATTGGTGATTGTTGATAATCAGTTTAAGCGAGAGTGGTTGGGCAATCTATACAGCAAGATTTACTTTGGAGATTTAATTACCAGATACGGAATCCGTAACCCTCTGGCGATGAAGACTTTGATACGTAAACTTTCTGAGAGCGTAAAGCAGCCACAGTCTTATAACAGACTGGCTAATCTGGTTTCTACTGTGGCTGGAAAGGTAAAGCAAGAGACGATAGTGGACTATCTGAGATATATCAAGGACACTTGCCTGGCCTTCTCCATAGAAAACATTTACGCAAAATTACAAGATAGAATGTCGAACCAGAAGTATTACTTTATAGATAATGGTTTTCTGAGTCTATTCCTCTTTGATCCAGAAACATCTCTCTTGGAGAATCTGGTAGCCATTCACCTGCATGAGAAGTATGGGGAAGATCTCTTCTATTATCATGATAATGTGGAGGTAGACTTTTGTCTCTTTGAGCATCAATGTGCTTTCCAAGTGTCGTATAGTATCAAGGATGCTGCTACTCGTGAGCGGGAATTGGGGGCTTTGAATGCTTATCAGAAGAGGTATCCAGGAAGTAGACTTTTTGTTATCACGATGGATGAAGAGGAGACGATAGAACTGGATGACTTGAAGATTGAAGTGATACCAGTATGGAAGTGGTTGCTTACCTCGTAGTTGTTGTTTGATGAATAGAGAGCTACTTTCAAAAATACTCTTCACTCTTCACAAATACGACATAACCTACTGTATATAAGAGGTTTGCACGGGTGAAGAGTGGCTATGCACTCTTCACCACTCTTCACCTCTCTTCACCCTGTATTTTTTTGAGGCTCCGAGATCATTCCATGCTCCCTGCTTCAGCCATCATTGAAGACCAGCGCTGGTCATCAATGATGACCGAGCCTCGTGATAAGTAAGCGGCTCAGCGTTTATCCTCTTGCATCAGGTGAAGAGCGGTGAAGAGTGGTGAAGAGTTGAGCTCACTCTTCACCACTCGCACCCCCAGTGTTTATCGGTGTTTCAAGCGATTTGGTGAAGAGTGAAGAGTGAAATCGAGAGTAGGATTTTTACGGGCAAAACAGCTCAAGCTGCACCCCCTATACCAAATCACGATGATAGTCCTGCCGAAATTTTCCTCCCGACGTATTATTTTGTGCCCGGCAATGGCGCAAAATTGCCCCAGTAGAGGGCAATATCGTGCCATAACCAGGCAATAACTGGAATGAGGCTACTTTTTCGAAAAAATCTTTGGTATATTCCATTTTTATTCTTATCTTTGCAGCGCAGTCCCGGTAAGGCCCTCTCCCAGATTATTCGATGCTGGTGATGACCCCGGTTTTTTTGTTTTTGCAAAAGTACATAAATATTTTGATAGTGACAACAAAAAAGCCTTTTTTCTTTGCTTTTTTGTTATCTCTCTCACTTTCAAACATTTTCCAGAAAATCCTTGCATCTTTCAGAAGAAAAGCGTATCTTTGCAGAAGATTAGCTGCGCTCGGCAATTTGTAAGCAAGCTTACATTGCTCTCGCTGGCATAATCTTTGCAGAAGAAAGTTAAATCATAAAAATAAGGAGGCAAATATGACAGAGCTAAGAGATAGATACATACGTTTTGACTGGGCTATCAAGCGTTTGCTTCGCCAGAAGGCGAACTTTGGGGTGCTTGAGGGCTTCCTGACTGTGTTTCTGAATGAACCTATCAAGATTGTTGATATTCTGGAAAGTGAAGGTAATCAGCAGCAGGCTGATGATAAGTTCAACAGGGTTGTTATCAAGGCGAAAAATAACAAGGGAGAAATCATTATCGTCGAGATACAGAACACAAGTGAGCTATATTATCTGGAGCGTGTGCTCTATGGAGTAGCCAAAGCTATTACAGAGCATATCAATCTGGGAAATACCTACAAAGAGGTGAAGAAGGTATATTCAATCAGCATTCTGTACTTTGATCTGGGCAAGGGATCAGACTACATCTATGTGGGACAGAACAATTTCGTGGGCTTGCATAGCCAAGACCACCTGATCATCAGTACCAAGGAGAAAGATACGATAGTAAGAAAATCGCCTTCAGAGATATTCCCAACCTATATTCTGGTTCGAGTTAATGAATTCAATAAGGTGGCTAAATCACCATTGGAAGAATGGGTTGAATACCTGAAAAATGGAGTCATCTCTCCAGACACCCAGGCACCAGGTCTGCAGGAAGCTCGTGAGAAACTGAAATACTATTCCATGTCGGATGCAGAACGTTATGCATACGATGAGCACATCAATGCCATCATGATTCAAAATGATGTTTTGGGAAATGCAAGATTGGAAGGTATGGAAGAAGGAAGAACCAAAGAAAAAAATAACATTGCCCGCAAAATGCTGGCTAATGGATTGAGCATAGAACAGATAGCTTTAATTACTGGTTTGACAGAGCAGGAAATTAAAGGACTATAATATAATAAGGTGTATCCCCTAGCCTTTCATCATCAAAGGCTACAGAGGATACACCTTATTTTATAATCTCAGCTGATAAGAAACAATACTATGAACGGATTTTGTAGCCGTGAATGCTGTAATACAAAATGTAGAGGAAGCAAGGGAGACAGAGCCAATATGCCTGCTGAGCACCTACTGCATCCTTCAGACTGCCATAGAGCGTAGGAAGAACGGCTCCACCAAACATCGCCATGATGAGCAATGAAGAACCTGCCTTGGTAAACTTACCCAGATCTGCCATTGCCAATGGCCAGAGAGCAGGCCACATCAGAGAACAACCCAATGCCATCAATGAGATGAAATAGATGGAAATCTCGGCTGGGGTAAGAACCACCAGTAAAGCTCCGGCAATTGCCAGGAACGAACAGAGCTTCAAGGCTACTGCCTGACTGATGTACTTAGGAATCAGAATGATACCGCAGATATAACCGATAACAATACCGATAGGAGCTATCCAGGCATAGTTAGCAGCACCAGGCAAACCCAGGGAATTGGCATAATCTACCAATGTTCCGAGAGAAACCGTCTCAACACCTACATACAGGAACAGCGCCAGACAACCCAAAAGCAAGTGAGTGAACTGGAAGACAGAGGTCTTGGTTGCAGCATAAGTGCAGGCAGCAGACTCCTCTTCCTCAGAATCATCCTCTCCGGCAGCCTTCACCTCTGGTAATGGAGCCAGGAATGCCAGAACACCCAAAGCCAGGAAGGCTCCGATGATGATCCAGAATGGCTTGGACAAATCCTCGATTCCGATGAGATGCACATCCTTGCCCAACAGCCATACGATGAACATAGATGGGATTGGCCACGCCAGCTTGTTGCAGATACCCATCATACTGATGCGCTTGGCTGCACTATCCAATGGACCCAGGATGGTGATGTAAGGGTTGACAGATGCCTGAAGATAGGCATTGGCAGCACCACTTACAAAAGATGCAAGCAGGAACAGAGGAAAACTCTTCTCATCGGCAGAAAGGATGAAGAGATAGAATGCTGCTGCGAAGATGACAAACGACAGTGACATCGTCTTCTTATAACCGATAGCCTTGATGGTGAGTCCGGCAGGATAACCGAAAATAAGGAACGGAATGAAGGTGGCTGCGATGATGAGATAAGAGGCAGCGTTGGAAATACCCAGCGAACCCTGCAATACGGGCACCAGCAAGGAATTAATACCCAGGGCAAAGCCCAAAGAGAAAAACATGATTCCAATGAACGACAATGGAATCGCAAAACTTTTTGTTGGTTGCATAGACTATTATTTTAGTTAGAAATTTAGGCAAAGATACAACTTTTCTTCACATTCTCCAAAGTTTTATGAAAAAAGTTTTTAAATTTCTTGCTTTTGTTGGTTTTTGTGGCTAACTTTGCATCTATGATGAAAAGATTATTAGTTTTATTAATGGTATTCTGTGCCATATCAACTGTTTCTTCCGCACAGAACTGGGTAGGCACCTGGGCCACAGCTCCGCAAACTGTAGTCAGATCATTTATGCCCTATAACAATTGCATGACTAACCGTTCGGTACGCCAGGTGGTAAAGGTTAGCATAGGAGGTGACGTAATTCGCCTCAAGTTGAGCAACATCTATTCGATGCAACCCGTGGAAATCCGCTCCATCTACATCGCCCATGCCAAGGATTCCTTCGCCATCGATGCCAAGACGGCACAATACTTCAAGTTCGGCAACAGCTACAAGACCGTCATCCCTGCCGGCAAGCAGATTGTGAGCGATGCCCTGAAGTTCAATCTCAGAAATCTGGAGCGTGTAGCCATCACCATCAATTATACCTCGGCTCCCGAAGTGCCGACCGTTCACATGGGTTCCCGCACCACCTCCTACATCATGAAGGGAGTAACCAATGCCCACTCCAACTTTGAGAAGGCTTTCAGAGAGAACCATTGGTACAACATCAGCGGCATCGATGTCTATACGATGAGCAACAACATGAGTGCCATCGCCATCCTCGGAAATTCCATCACCGACGGCAAATGCTCTACCGACAATGCTCAGAACCGATGGCCCGACGTGATGTCGGAGATGCTGCAGCTGAAGCATAAGATAACCAATCAGGGTGTGCTGAACCTGGGCATCGGCAACAACCGCATAACCGTTCCGGGTGGCTTCGGTGCCCTCGCCAAGGAGCGCTTCGACCGGGATATCCTGATGCAGAACGGCGTGAAGAAGGTGATTATCTTTGAAGGCATCAACGACATCGGTGCAGCCAGAAGCGGAAACAGCGAAACGGTGGCACGCCAGATTATTGAGAGCATACAGGGAATGGTGAAGAAGGCGAAAGCCCGGAAGATGAAAGTTTATCTCGGCACCATCACCCCATTCAAGGGCGCAGGATATTATACCCACTTCCACGAAGCTGCCCGACTCTATGTAAACGACTGGATTCGCAGTCAGGCAAGAAACGTAGACGGAATTCTCGACTTTGCCAAGCTCCTGCAAGACCCGAATGATGACAGAAGAATGAAGCGGGAATACGCCAGCAACGACTGGCTCCATCCTAACCCAACAGGCTATAAGGCGATGGGAATCTATGCAGCAGACATCGTAAAATAAAGACATCATCGTGAAAAAGAAACATCATAGAAGAACATCGTAAAAAAGGAAAAAGAGGAATCGTGAATAATCATTATCACGATTCCTCTTTTTTATGGATAAGTATCATGCTTACCAAAGCGGGAAGCAAGATACCGAAATCTACATTACTTAGCGACAAACTTCACTGCTGAGGTCTTGCCATCTACATTAGCTACAAGGTGATATACACCCGCAGCAACCTTACCCAAAGCTACGCTAGCCTTATCGCCAGCATGAACATTCTGCAAGGTCTTCTGAGCCATCAGCTGACCGGCATTGCTATAAACTGAGAGAACAACCTTGTCGGCATCAGCATCGATAGTAACATTCAAATTACCGTTCTCTGCATCTCCATTTACAGTAACATCGCCCTTAGAGGCATCAGCCACAACATTGTTGATACCTGTTGCAGCATCAACAGTCAAGGCTATGACACCAGTAGTAGAAGCACCATTGGCATCAGTAGCCACAACATTGATGTTGGTTGAACCGGAAACCTGCTTAGCAGCAATGATGATACCATTCTCCGACTGATAGAGAGCAGCCAATGAAGGATCGGCAATCTGAGCAGAGAAGGTCATGACATCGCCATCAGCATCCTCGAAGAAATCAGCAAAGTAGTACTGGGCTGATGTCTCACCACCCTTAAGGGCTAAGTCGGCAGGACCCACATACTTAGGTGCACGGTTGGTATGTTCAACATTATAGTTGACAACAGCTGAGCTTACATTGCCAGACTCGTCCTTGGCATTAACGGTGAAGGTATGCTTGCCAGCAGTACCATAATCAGGAGCAAGAGCCACATTGAGCTTCAAGCTGCCGCCAGCCTCAACAGTATAAGTACCATTGCTTTCAGAAATACCGTCCTGGGTACCGTCCTCATTCTCATAGCTCTCAACAGATGCGATACCGTCAGCATCGTTCAAGCTTACAGTGAAAGCCTCACCCTCGGCATCAGCAACAGTTACAGGAACCATCGCCTTGGAATCCTCAGGAACAGTAGTCTCACCTTCAGGAGCGGTGATGACAGGAGCAGCATTCTTATTGAGATAGATGTGATAGTTGTAGAGCTTGTTGTATGGATCATTGCTCTTCACTACGAGAGTAGCCTTATTGTTCTTGGCAAAATAAGCACTCTTGGCATTCACCTCAAACTGTACAGGAATAGCCTTGCCTGGAGCAATCTCGCCTTCCTTCTTCTCGTTGAGCAACTTAATCCATGGCTCACCCTTCTCCTTCTCGATACAAGTCATGAAGAAACCGAAGGCACCATAGCTGTAAGCATTGTCGTAGAGAGCCTCGATGTCAACCCAGCCACCCAAAGACTTCAGGTGTGCCATGTAGCGATTGGGCTCCATGTCGCCATCCTTGGTTGCCATCATGGCTGATGACTTGTAGCCGGCAGGATACTTCAATACGACATAGAAGGTATCAGCAGGGTTGATGTAGATAGGGTTGTCAAACTCCAACATACGTGCAGCACCCCGGTAGCTGCCATCCTCAAGAGGTTCTTCCTTGACAATATGAATCTTGCCATGACCGATGGTCTTCTCGGTAGCAGTAACATCATTGCCCAGAATAACAGAAGCCTCGATGTCTACATTCTCCAAGTCGCCTACAGTACCGACGAAATAGAGATGAGTAAGATTGAAACCTTCAGCAGGAGCCTCATAGCGAGTTGCTGCATAGAAGTTCTCATCCAGAGCAGAAGCACCCGTACCCATCAGGGCAGCCTGAGCATTGGCTACAGGGTTGAGTACCGGATAATAGAGCGCATTGCCCTCATAATCTGAAGGCAAGTCGTAGATGAACTTCTGATCGTCCTTCACCTTCTTCAAGCCAAGAGCCTTCACCATGCCCTTCTTGCCGGAAATCTTCTCTACACAGGTAGCCACGAAATTCTTGGCAACATCCTCAGAAGGATAAGAGATGACGTTATAGGAAGGAGCAGGATCGTTGCCGTCCTCATACTCATTGCCTGCATCACGACCAGATGGATCGAGACTCAATGAGTAAATAAGCTTATACTTGCCATCATTCATCAGATTAACGGTAGAAGTGCCCTTATAGTCAGAAGCCACATTCTCAATGTGCAACTCCTCTGGGTCGAAGGCCATGACTGGAGCCTCTGTGATATTCAACTTTATGGTAGAGTTGTACTCGGTATTTTCCAAGCCCTCTACAGTGAATACGAGAGGATAATCCTTAGCATGAACCTCATAAACATTATAAGGAGTGATTCTGAACTTCACGGTGTCGGTTCCTACTACGATAGGTGCCATCTTGCCGCTCTGGTATGGAATCCATGCCTTGGCTGTAGCATCATCAGAGAGAGCCAAAGGACCTGGGTCGATACCGCCGTCACCGCCACTGTTGTTTGCTGAAGTATAAACCTCAAGTGAAGCCTCTGGCATAGCCCATGGATCATCAGGATCGGCAGCAACAAACATCTCAGAAGCAACGTTTGTGATAGTGAATGCCTTGGTTCCCTTGTTGACTACATAGAATTCATAGTATGAAGGATTCATTGCGTATTCATCTACAGGCTGCTCAACATTGATTACCTCTGGGAACTCAGCCTGAGCCTCACCAGTGATATTCAGCGTAACAGGAATCTTAACGCTTGCACGAGAAGGATCGTTGGTGGTAACGTTCAACTCACAGTCGTAAGTATCAGCCAACTGGTCAGCCTTCAACTCAACCGGCATTTCAACCTGCTCACCTGGAGCCACTACATAGTTCTTATAAGGTGTAAACTCGACGGTATTGCCGTCGGTGATATACATATCAGCAGGAGTAATACCGCGGGTACCGGTATGATCCATGATACCACAGAGTCCGAATACACCCAACTGGAATCCATCAGGATCTACATGGTACTGGAACTTGAAGGAACCGTCCTTGCGGAGAATCACCTCAAAGTTCATACCCAGCATCATCGTATTGCCATAATTCTTATAGCTTACAATGACCTCATCATCCTTAGCCTTGTAATATACACCATCAGAAGATGGAGTGTTCATAGAGTGATTACCCCAGAATGGGCAGATGATGTTGGTATAGAAGGTTTCTGTTGTTGGCAGACTGGCTGGTGGCTCAGGGAACTGCTTGTAATCCTCTACCGGAGCATCGAAAGATACGAAACCTGTATTGTAGATATACATGCTCTTATACTTCTTGCCATAGAATGGGAACTCGAATGGAAGTTCTACCTTCTTGAAGTCTGTCTTATTAATATAGTATGCATAAGGCATGTGCTCGGTATAGTCGTTGGTGATGTCTACCCAATTGTAAGGTACATCGAAGCCATCGAGCTTAGACTTGAACACATAGTCTACAGTAGAGTTACCGTTAGCCTCCAGGTCGGAAGCTGTATACCAAGAAGCAGGCTCAGCAGAGAACGTAAGGTTCTCATCGCCCTCGTTGGTTACCTGGATTGTCTTTTCTACGTTGGTACCATAAGGAGTTTCAACCTTCAGGCTCTCGGGATTACTCTTCCAGGTAGGATTACCAATCACCTCAGCCTTCAATGGGATTTCCTTGGTTGTACCATCCTGATAGGTGATAACGAGAACATCTTCGACAGTACCCTTCTCGGCAGTAGGCAATGTTACTACGATATCCTTGCCCTGACCTGCAGGAACAGAGAATGCAGCTTTCATTTCTTCTGCGAGAGTAAACTTGCCGTTCTTGACAGATACGCTTGTCACGTTGAGAACATCCTTACCGTTGTTGCTCAACAAGACGGTGCGCTGCTGGGCTGAAGTACGGAATACCTTACCGAAATCTACGCTGGTAGAATCGAGAGCAGCCTCAGCCTTCAGGTTGTCGCCAACGATGTTGGCAGTCAACTTGACAGATGCACTTGGGTTGATTGGGTCGTTGGTGATAACGGTGAGATAGTTGGTCAGAGGTCCTGCCACCAAATCATCGTTGGCTGCCAATGTTACCTTGATTTCCTTGCTTTCACCATTGCCGACATAGCCATCAGTGCTTGACAGGCTCTTGATCATAGACTTGGCAGGAGCCACAATCTTGATGGCGCTGCCTGTCTGGATATCATAATAAGGAGCATTCAGACCATCGTTATCCTCCTGTACCTTGTTGGCATCAACAAATATACAAGGGTCGGAAGCAGCAATATCGCTGACACCTACGAAGTTATGACCACCAGAACCGAATACGCCTGCTGGATTATAATCATCGTAGTAAACCTCTACACTTCCGTCAGGGCAAAGAGCCATGTGGAAACTGATAGTAGTTGTTTCGCCACCACCATTGGTTGCAGGAGTCACCACATCCTTGAACTTGACATAGAACTTACCATTCTTATGACCATAAGTAATCTTACTGTTGGCACCCATGTCCATCCAGCCTGAGTTGGTATAAGCAGAAATATAGCCCAATCCCTGTACACAATCGCCAGTAGGAACCATACAAGAGATACGACCATCCATCTGCTGCATAGAGACACCACCATAAGAAGATACGTAAATTTCATCATAATCCTTACCATAGAATGGGAACTTGAAGCCTACCTTGATAGGACCAGACTGCCAATTATTATTGGTAAACTGCGAGGTGATGTCCTTCTCATCAGCCAACTCTGGAGCAGCCTCGTACTTGAATGATTCGTCACCGGCTACGTTAGAGATGGTAGTATAACCAAACTTATGTACCTTGGCAGTAGAACCTACTATCTTCTCGGAAGAGAACTTAGGGAAGACATACTGCAAAGGATAGTTACCGGTGTTCTTGATAGTGATAGTAGCAGTCTTATCCTCACCGCCTACCTTCAGGTCGCCTGCTTCGTAAACATCAGGAGTTACAGTCTGCTTGGCAGGAACTGAAGCGACACCACGAACCAGGAATGAATGCTGATTACCATTCTTATCGGTCAGGGTGATGGTACTGCTGAAGTTGCCCTCCTTGGTAGGAGCGAACGTCACAG
This sequence comes from Prevotella sp. Sow4_E9_plate, assembly GCF_052116205.1. Taxonomy (NCBI): domain Bacteria; kingdom Pseudomonadati; phylum Bacteroidota; class Bacteroidia; order Bacteroidales; family Prevotellaceae; genus Prevotella; species Prevotella sp. Sow4_E9_plate. The sequence goes on from NZ_JBQKLN010000025.1 coordinate 43,977, forward strand.
GCAACGTACCGGTAGAGCGGGCTGCAATATTCTTGGCACCCTTTGACACGTTGAACTGATCGGATGAAGACTTCACTTCGTTCTGTGAAGCCTGGAGCATACCATATTTACCAGCGAACACACCATAACCGCTATTGGTCAACTCTACATCAATGGTCTTGGTCTGACCAACCAGCAAGTCACCGAAGTCAACCAGCTGCTGACTGTGCAATTCTGGCTTATAGCCCTTCACGGTCATAGCTAAAGCAACCTGCTGCTTGGAATCAACAGCCTCATTGCTCTTGACATGGATATTGAACTTATAAGTACCATTCACCAGTTTCTGACCATCATTCTTCAGAGTAACCTTCTGGCTTTCGTTAGGACGAACCTCACCGCTGATAGGCTCAGGGTTGAGTACCTGACTCCAGTCTGGGTTCTTGCTGATGGCCTGTACTGCCCATGTGAGCTGATTAGCTACAGCCTCGAAGCTGGTGCCCTTGAGGACCTCACTCAACTGAGTCCAGGTTGTACCGTTATCAGAGCTATAGAAGCTGTACTGGGCAACATCGGTTCTGGTAGTCTTGCCTGTACCCAATGGGTTCTTGGCGCCTGCAGGGAACTTAGCCACTACCCAGAAGCTTGAACCTGGAGCAAAGTGAATCTGCTCTTTCAGGGTGATAGGATAGTTGTATGCCCAGAAATCATAATTAACCTTCTGAATCAAACTTGCAGTAGAGATAGTACGTGAACCGTCGTAAATCTCAATCACAGGATTCTGTCCGTTCTGTCCCTGGAAGTGAAGATCTGTCAGGTTGAAACCATTAGGATAAGTTGCCTTATCTACATAGAAATACTGAGCCAAAGCATTTGGCAGCTTGGTATCAGTTTCACCGATATAGCTGTACAACTGGTTGGAATAGGTCAAAGTGTCTGGCCAATCCTTTGCCTGATAGTTGGAAGTAGCCACAGCTTTGCGCTTCACAAGTGTTGGGCTGACTGTACCGCTGAAAGGCAGGACCTGACCTGGGTTTGGATTCTTGACACGACCGCTGGTAGACATAGTAGCTCGGGTCGTAGCAGTAGTAAGCTGATATTTCAGCACGCCCTCACCGGCATTCTTTACATTGAAAGAAGCCTCGGCAGTGGAAGCCTTGGTGGCATCTACGGTCATAGAAAGGTTCTTCTGGTCTACCTGAACCTTAGGACCTGAATTGGTGGTAGCCTCCTTGATGGGAGAAACGGCAGAAGCCTTACCCCAACGGTTGTAAGCCACAATTGCAAAATAATACTTAGTAGAAGCCTTCAAGCCTTCTACCTCATAAGACATCTTGTCGCCAGAATACTTGAACTTGGTATCTACAGTAGCAGAGCTCAACTTATTCAAGTCGTCTGTAGCAGAGAAAGCCTCTGTGCTATAATAAATCACATGATGGTCGATGCTCTTCTCTTCGGTCTCAGGAATCGTCCATTCGATGAGAGCATTGTCGTGAGATGCAGTAACAGTGAAGTCGGCAACAGCCTCAGGCACACTACCCTCCTTGCCCTGCAAAGCCTTGTAAGCATCAATATAACCGGAACCCATCAAGCCCTCGTACTCGGGATTCTGAGTATAAAGGTCGTTTACAGAAGTGGTAAGCAATGTTCGGAGAGTCTCATTAGAGAACTGCTTATTACCATACTTGGAAAGAATCAAGGCTGCAATACCAGATACATGAGGACACGCCATAGAGGTTCCCTCGTTGTAACCATAGGTACTGTTAGGCAAGGTACTCAATACGCCATACTGCTGACCATTGTCTTCCAAACCACCAGGGGCTGTCACATCAACCCACTTGCCACGGTTGGAATAATAAGCCACGCTTCCGTCAGGAGCCATAGAACCAACAGCCACAACCTTGTCAAGACAACCTGGATAATAGTTGCCTTCCTCACCATTGTTACCGGAAGCAAAGATACAGAGACCTCCGTTCATCTTGTCGCCACCACCATTCTTGGTGAAGTAATCAACAGCTTCGGTAACCGACTTATCCTCTTCGTCAGCAACACCGGCACCCCAAGAACACTGGGCAATGCTTGCACCGCGATCGGCTGCATAAACAATGGCAGCACCGAAATCAGCTACTGCAGAACTGCTGGCACGGCTATCAAATACCTGGCAAACCATCATCTTGACACCACCCTTACCGTCGCTACCACCGGCAACACCGCAGACACCAATACCATTGTTATTGGTGGCACCTACGGTACCTGCTACGTGAGTACCATGAGAGTGGGCGTTGATATCGCTTGAATTGATAACAAAGTTATAGCCGTAGATATCATCTACATAGCCATCACCATCATCATCAACACCAGGCTTACCGTTCAACTCGGCTGTGTTGATCCACACATTGTCCTTCAGGTCTGGGTGATCTACCTGGAAGCCACCATCAATGATAGCAACCACAACATCCTTAGAACCGGTAACACCAGTTTCCCAAGCCTTGAACACATTGGCATCAGCACCCACCTTGGTTCCTGCGATATGACCATCGTTGTTGTAATGCCACTGATCGTTGAGCAATGGATCATTGAAAGGCATGGTAGAAGCAGCCTTGGCAGCCTTGGCTACAGCAGCTGGAGAAATCTCCAGAAAACGCTCACCGCCAATAGGCTTGTAAAGAGGAATACGCTGTGCGTAAGATACGCCTTCAGCAGAACGGAACAGGTTTCTTGCCTGGGCCAATTTCATACCTGATGCCTCATAATGGACATCATACCAAAGATCCAGTCCTGCTGCCTTGTGCTTAGCCTCATCCTTACCGGCATAAGGGAAAACACGGGTCATGGAGACTGCCTTTACTTTCTGATTGACCCTATCGAGCGGGGTCACGCCAGTCTGAACATACTTCTTGTTGGTGCCTTTTACCGACAACGGAAGCTTAGCCGCAATCATACGGTCGGCTATCTCACGCTGAAGTTTGACACGCACAACGCCCTCTACAAAGTTAGACTCTGCAGATTGTGTAGTAGAAGATGTAGACTGCGCACTGATACGAACGTTGCTGCCTAAACACAGCACCGCACATACAAGTAATAGTAATCTTCTTGTCATGTTTGTTTTGTTATTAAAATAATATAAAAATAAAATTTCTCTTTCGTCTATATAAACTGAGTGCAAAATTAAATATTTTTATTGAAATACCCAAACAATCCCATCATTTTATATAAAAAAGCGTAAGAAAAGTGTAATAGCACAAAATACCTCTACACATTTCTTACGCATTATAACCATACCAGATTCTACCCTAATAAATCATCACTTTCCTTACCCGCCCATCTTTCTGTCGAATAATGTTCACACCCTGCTGAGGCTTTGAGAATCTGATTCCATCCGGAGTATAATAGGCTTCAATGTCAGACAGTTGAGGCATCGTCACCCCTGCTATGCCATCCACAGTATTGTCTGTTACCTTTACTTCATCCAGGAAGAAACGGCCCTTATCGGCAGTAAAGCTAACCTTCACCTCACCCGTTGCGTAAACAGAAGCCCCCAACTGAGTCCATTCGCCCTTCTTGAGAGGTACTGAATACTTAGACAGTTCAGACTTGCGGATAACCGCCATCTGCCTTGCGCCATTATTCACATCGGTTATCTCCAGATACAACTTGGTGGCTTCACTTTTTTCATCCCATGCCGCAGCTTTGAATGAAAGTATCGCAGAACCTTTCACCGAAAAAGTTGGCGTGGTGATATTTCCGGCAACTCCAGATTTTCCGAGTCTTACGCAGCCGTTGGCTTCGTAAACAGTTCCTGTACTGGTCCATCCACCATTATCCAAGTCCTCATCCAACACTTGAGTTCCAGAAATACTACCTTTCCACAGGTTATCGTTTCCACCTGTACCATGACACTTGTCAAACGATTCATATAATAAAGTAGAGCCTGAAGGCTGTACCGGTGTATCAGGCTTCTGATCGCCAGAGCGCTCTGCCTTACTCACCGTAAACGATGCCGAACCATCACTTGCAATGGCGATATTCTTGATGTCAAGATGCATATACTTAGAACCGTCAGCATTCTTATTATATAAGGTGGAAGCCGGTTGGGATGTAGCCGTAAGACTACTATTAGACAGATAAGGATAGAGATCACTTGCCGAACCATCCAAATAGGTCGACTTGCCTGCTCTGAAGATGGTAAGACGAGGATGGTCATTCACAAATTTCTGATTGGCTTCGTCATAATATTCACTATTCGAGTTCAGTACATTATAATACCAGACATCAGCATCATAATCTACATGAGTAATCATGACTCCCGCTCCAGGAAGTTCTGTATCCCATCCTGACTTCTGTCGGTTTTCAATGATGTAACACTCGTCTTCATGTGCCTTGTTTCTGATGATATAAGCATCTCCTCCTAGACTCATCGCCATGACATCAGCCACCTTTGTCTCCTCTTCTATATCCGTCAAGTCATGAAGAGTAATCCAACCACAGCTTGCTTTCTCATAAGCCGAATACCCAGCAGGCCATTTTCCGTCTCCATTGTAACTGCCACTATCCATCAGGTCAAATTCACCCAATCCAAACCATCTGGTATAACTGGTGTCATAAAGATCGGGCAAATCCAGACAGTGAGAGAATTCATGGCAGAAAGTACCGATTCCATCGAGTTTGTTCAGACCATTCAATTCACAGCTGCAGGCGTAAGTATCCACCTTAAGCCCATCAAACTGCAACACTTTGCCATAATCTGACAATGACAAAGCATACATGTGAGGCCAAATGGTAGAAGCTGCACCACCATTGGCTTCGCCTTTACCGGCATAGAGAACAAAGACCTGTTCCACTTCGCCATCATTATCCCAATCATACTTGGAGAAGTCAACTCCCTGCTGCTTCGCCCAAAGGCAAGCCTCAGCAATCATTGCACCCGCACGCAAATCTTCACCGTCAGAACTATTCGCGCCATAATAAGCAGTGGCATTCTGCAGAGGACAGATACCAACCACGTCGAAATTCAGTTCGAACTGTCCCATACTTTGGGTACAGAAATAATCCTTCACACTGCCACGGAAGCCATTTTCCTTGTAATTATCGCCATTGACTATCTGCTTATACAATGTCAGATCATGCCCACTCTGGAACTTACGATCGGAGAATTCGGCTAAAATGACAAGTCCCTTCCTAGTTCCTCGGAAACTATTCTGTTTTGCTTTCGCCTTTTGAAGATGAAGTTTCTGTCGAGATTGAACCTTTGCACGACGGGCTGCCGCTTTCTTCACGCGAGACAAGGACGCAGTAGAATCCAATCGATTTCCCTGTCCTGTTGTTGCATCCATGACATACTTGGTTCCGTCTTCCGAAACATAATAATGCATGAATTCATCGCCCACTAACTGTACACGAACCTCAGTTCCATCAGTCAAAGTCATCAAACGCCAAACGCCTCGCTTTGCAGGCACTGACATAGAAGACAATGCCATACAAAGCAAGGCGTTCAATAAACAAAATCTTATCTTCATATCTGAATGAATATCATAGGATAAAAAAAGATGCTTGATTTCAGCCGATTCTCTTACTTCAAGACAATCTTGCAATCATCCAGGCTCTCTACAGTAGCGAGAGCCTCATAACGGATTCCCTCCTTGCGCAGGAAGTCACCACCATGCTGGAAAGCCTTCTCGATGATGAAACCCATCGCCTCGATCTTGGCGCCAGCCTTCTCGCAAAGGTCCATCACACCCTTGGAAGCGTTACCGTTGGCGAGGAAGTCATCGATGAAGATAACATGATCGTCTGGAGTCAGGTAGCTGTTGCTCACGCAAACCGTATAGTCACGATCCTTGGTAAAAGAGTGAACCACTGAGGTAATCATTCCTTCCATGGTCTTAGGCTGCTTTTTCTTGATGAAGACAACAGGAAGATTGGTCAGATAACCCACCATGATAGCTGGAGCGATGCCCGAAGCCTCGATAGTAACAATCTTGTTGTACTTGATGTCCTTGAAAAGGCGCACGAATTCCTTAGCCAGGTCCATCATCAGGATAGGGTCCATCTGATGATTTACGAAGCTATCTACTTTTAAGATTCCACCAGGAAAGCAGCGGCCCTCCTGCATTATTCTTTCTTTCAGTAAATCCATTATGACTTGAACTTTAATATGGTTATTGGGTGCAAAATTACTACTTTTTTCGCAAACAAGGAAGTTTATCGCCCAATAATTTTGTTTTGTCTGCAATTTACCGTAATTTTGCAGCGAAAATAACTGGGAGTGAAAGAAGTTAAGGAGTTACCCCCAATAAAAATTATAAGATTATGAATCCATATATCAAGCAATTCCCCGACCTCATGTCGGGCAAGAAAATCATGTATGTTCACGGTTTCCTCTCTTCTGCTCAGAGCGGCACCGTGAAGATGTTGCAGGAGCTGATGCCTAACGCCACTCTCGTAGCTGAGGACATTCCGGTACATCCTGAAGAAGCCATAGAGATGCTGCAGAAGATGGCAGAGACAGAACAACCCGACCTCATCATCGGTACTTCGATGGGCGGAATGTACACCGAGCTGCTGAAAGGATTCGACCGCATCCTCGTAAACCCAGCTTTCGAGATGGGCAATACGATGAGCAGCATGACCGGCAAGCAGGAATTCCAGAACCCGAGAAAGGATGGAGTGAACGAACTGATGGTTACCAAAGGTCTTATCAAGGAATACCGCGACTTCACCGAGCGATGCTTCCAGGATATCACTCCCGAGGAACAGGAGCGTGTATATGGTCTCTTCGGCGATGCAGATCCGGTGGTCCACACCTTCGACCTCTTCCATGAGCACTATCCGCAAGCCATCCCATTCCATGGCGAGCACCGACTTATCGACAAGGTTGCATTCCACTATCTCTGTCCGGTAATCCGCTGGATAGACGACAAGCAGAACGGAAAGGAGCGCCCTATCGTATACATCGACTTCGATGCCCTGCACGACAGTTACATGAAGGCAACCAGTTCGATGCACAAGGCTTACGAGATGCTGATAGAGCATTACAACGTATATATCGTAGCCCCAGCGCCAACCAACGACCATGAATATATGGCGAAGGTGCAGACCTGGGTAGAGGAATATCTCTCTACCCCAGCCTATAACCACATCATCTTCTGCAACCAGAAGAACCTGCTCTACGGCGACTACTTCATCGACCCTCGCCCATGCGACAGTTTCATGGGTACAACCATAGAATATGGCAGTGATGAATTCAAGACCTTCGAAGAAATCATCACCTTCTTCGAAAGACTGGGAGGACAGTGATTTAATTTATAATTGATAATGTACAATTAATAATTACCAATAAAAAAGGTGCAACTCACTTTCTTACTTGTGAGTTGCACTTTTTTTATATATAAATATCTTTGATTCTTATGCCTTATCCATATTCTTTGGCAATACGAGGTTCAGAATCACGGCGAGCAGGAAGACTACTGCCACACAGTTATCTGCGAAAACGGTGCGCACAATCTCCGGGAAGATATTGAACATACCTGTTGCAGATGTGAATCCGAGACCTACGCTGAGAGAAAGACTCACGATGACCATGTTGCGCTGAGAGAAGCCGGTACGCGCCATCATGCCGAAACCGGCAAAGAGGATGCTACCGAACATCATGATAGTACAGCCGCCCAATACAGCCTGAGGAATCGTAGTAAGTACATAACCGATAGCTGGGAAGATACCACCGATAATCATGATGATGGCACCCATGGCAATAGTAAAGCGGTTCACTACTCCCGACATAGCAGCCAACCCTACGTTCTGACTGAAAGAAGTGATAGGAGTACAACCGAAAAGACCGGAAACCGAACTTACGAAACCATCGCAGCAGACTGCCGCACCCATCTCCTTGGTTTTAGGATCACGCTTCAACGCACTGTTGCAGAGCGCAGAAGTATCACCAATCGTCTCTGTGGCAGAAACCAGATATACAGCTACAACTGAGAGAATAGCACCAATATTAAACTCAGGTGTAAATGGAAGAAGCTTTGGCAAAGCTACGATAGAGAGACCTGAAAGTCCACTGAAATCTATCATTCCCATAAACAGAGCCAGAACATAACCTACCAGCAGTCCTACCAATACAGAGAGAGAACGCAAGAAACCCTTGGCGAAAATCTGACAAAGCAGACAAGCCAGCAAAGTGACAGAACCCACAACCCAGTTGTTCATGCTACCGAAATCAGCAGCACCCTGACCACCCGCAAAAGAGTTGGCACCTACAGGAAGCAGCGAGAAACCGATGGCTGTTACCACGGTAGCGGCTACTACAGGCGGAATGAGCTTGATCCAGTACTTGGCGAAAAGTCCGAGTGTTCCTTCTACCAGACCGCCGATGATAACTGCGCCTACCAAGGTACCCATACCATGAGCACCGGCAATGGCGATGGCGAGCGAAAGGAAGGTGAAGGAGATACCCATTACGATAGGCAGACGGGAACCGATACGCCATACCGGATAAAGCTGCACCAAGGTACCGATACCGGCGATGACCATACAGTTCTGGATAAGCACGGCGCTCACCGAACTGTCCAATCCTATCGCACCGGCAAGAATCATGATTGGTGCAATGTTGCTGACAAACATTGCCAATACATGCTGAAGACCAAATGGGAGTGCTTTACCAACGGGCACTCTGCCGTCTAATTTGTAGAGAGTTTCTATTGACTGTTCCATTGTCGTTATAATAATTAGAGAATTTCCTTCATCAAGAATTCAGGGGCTTTCTGAATTTGGCGACAAAATTACAAAGAAAATCTGAGAAATTGTTCCTTTTCTCCATTTTTCTCTATCCGGCATGATAGAATACAAGAAGAATCTACGAAAAAAGGAAGGCTGCTGTCCATATTCTGTGCAACCTTCCCTTTTTATCTTATCTCATTAATACTCTGTCTTTTCTGTATTTTCCTCCCACATGCGGAAAGCGCCCAGCGCCTCATCGCGCATCAGGGCAATCATCGGCTTATGGCGGTCTTCTATCTTGCGGTCTATCTCCTCGTAGATAAACTCATCATCGAAACCTATCTTGGCTGCATCCTTTCTGTCGTTGGCATAATAGATACGGTCGAGATGTGCCCAATAGATAGCACCCAGACACATCGGGCATGGCTCACAGGAGGTATAAATCTCGCAGCCCTCCAGATTGAAGGTCTTCAGCTTGAAACAAGCCTGGCGCACACAGTTCACCTCGGCATGTGCAGTAGGGTCGAGGTCGATGGTTACGCTGTTGGAAGCCTCAGCGATGATGATACCGTCCTTGGCAATCACAGCACCAAAAGGTCCGCCACCCGTCTTCACGCTATTCTTTGAGAGCTCAATAGCTCTATGCATCAATTCTTCTTTTGTCATTCCTTTAATTTTTTAGATTAATAATATCCCATCTTTCATTTTGGGGCTACAAATATACAAAAAAGAATTGATACGGCAAGGCTTTCATACGAAAAAAATACTTAATGGAATGGCAAGTTCTCAATAGAAGTGCAAAAATCTGAGGGGGTTTCAGGCTTAATAATCTATACCTGAAAACACCGAGGGGTTTGGGGGCGAGTAGCCCCCATGTATTGAGCTATG
>NZ_JBQKLN010000026.1:0-52500 GCF_052116205.1 Prevotella sp. Sow4_E9_plate
ATTGTCTACTTTTGCAAATGAAAAGGAACGAAATTTGATAGATATGTGTACTTTTAAAAATATAAATAATTAATAATCATTTTTTGTGTCCACTTTGGGGAACTGCTACAACTGCTACAATTCACGCATATTATTTCTCGGATTTGAGTATTTTATCGCCGATTATTTCTCGGATTTGAGTATTTTATCGCCGATTATTTCTCGGATTTGAGTATTTTAACGCGATTTATTTCTCGGATTTGAGTATTTTCACTACATTTGCACCTATTATTCAAACAGTTACGATTATGACAGAATATATACATAGAAACATAGACTCAGAACTCATCGCCTGGAAGGAAGATTCCATGCGGAAACCCTTGCTGCTTCGTGGTGCCCGACAGGTTGGAAAATCATCAGCAGTTAAAAACTTTGGAAAGCAATTCGAGTATTTCGCCGAGGTAAACTTCGAACGTAACAAGGCAATCAAAACCTTCTTCCAGGGGGATATTGACGTACGATTGATTGCTAAAAAAATCAGCAGCTATATCAATGTCCCTATAGAAGCAGGTAAGACGCTTCTCTTTCTCGACGAAATCCAGGAATGCCCTGAAGCCATCATGGCACTACGCTTCTTCAAGGAAGATTATCCTGAGCTGCATGTCATAGCCGCAGGATCACTTCTGGAATTTACGCTTCAGGAACTCCCTACTTTTGGAGTAGGAAGGATTCACTCGCTCTTCATGTATCCGATGACTTTCGATGAATTTCTGTATGCCAATCACGAAGAAGGGCTCATCCTTCTCCGAAATGAAGCATACGGAAACCAGTCTTTAGATCAAGCCTTCCATGATAAACTCGTGGAATACTTCCGCACCTACCTGCTTGTTGGAGGCATGCCGGAATCTGTTCTGGCATGGACCAAGACACACGATTTCAACCGATGCAGAAACATCCAGGAAGACATCATACTGACATACGAAGATGATTTCAGCAAGTATAAAAAGAGAGTCAACCCAAATTTACTGCGCACAACGATGCGTGGTATCTGTCATCAGGCAGGAGAGAAGTTGACATACAAGCAAATATCTGCAGATTATCAGAGTTCACAAATCAGAGAAGCCCTCCGTCTGTTGACACTTGCAGGAATCGTTACTCCTGTGGTCGCTACCTCGGGCAATGGTATTCCGCTGGATGCGGAAGCTGACGAGAAAAGCATGAAGGTTCTCTTTCTGGACCCAGGATTACTGTTAGCTGTGCTTCAACTGGAAGGCTACCTGTCTCAGCAGCTCATAGAACTTATTTTAGCCGGCACCCCTCAGGAACTTGTCAATAAGGGAGGTGTAACAGAAATGGTTGCCGGACTCGAGATGATGCGTTACAAACCATGCATCCAGCGCCAGAAGATGTTTTATTGGGAGCAGAAGGGGAAGAGTGTTGCCGAGATAGACTATCTGGAAATCCACAACATGAAGATTACCCCTATCGAAATCAAATCGGGCACCCAGGGCGGCATGAAGAGTCTCTGGCTATTCATGAGAGAGAAAAAGCTCACCGAAGCCTTCCGTTGTTCCTTAGAGAATTTCGGATCATTTGATTACATTGACAAGCAGGACGATGACGCCATAAGGCATGTCACCATACTGCCTCTCTATGCATTATCCCTATTGAGAAGCCGTTAATAGTCTGCAGAAATACTCAGACCGTATTATGGGCATCGGGTGCCCAAAGTAAGAGCCTGGATTTGGGCATCATCCAAAATTACGTCCCGACGTAGACTTTACCACATGGCAACGTAACCATTCATACGTCCCGACACAGAGATTCCTGCGTCGCCATGTAATTTCAAGGGCATCGGGAGAAAAAAACAATCCCTTGCGGCATCGCTGCCGCAAGGGATTCTCATCATCTTTTTACCTTATACAGAAAACTTGCGTTAAAAAACGCACCAACTCTTAGAATTTATATACCACAAAACTATTTGCCTTCATCTTGACATTCAGGACGTTACCGTTAGCCAGAGCATCAGATACTATAGGAACAACCACGTTCTTGTTGTCAATCTTGTTCTCTGCCTGGATATCGTCGGCATGGAGAACGGTTACCTTACCAGGGTTCAACTTCTTGATGCCATTGAAGGTTACGTTGATTTCCTTCTCCTCGTTAGAAGTGTTGGCAATCTTCACGATGTAGCTCTTGGTTGTCTTGTCGAAACAAGCGGTGGCATAGAGACCATTCTCGCCAGCTACCGCCTTGCCGTTCTCGGTAAGTTTTAACACATTGGTACCCTTGTTCTCGCCGTAGAGCTGCTGAACATAGTAGTTGGCAGAACGGACAGAGCTGAGGTTATCGAACCAGATGAGGTCCGGACGCCACTGCCATCCCTCTACATGAGCGAAGAGAGGTGCATAGGTAGCCTGATAAACCACATCGGCATTACGCTCCAAACCCGTCATGAAAGCTGCCTCAGAAAGCGCAGCCTCCCAAGAGTTAGGATCGTGCTCGGCATGGGCAGCATACTCGCCGGCAAATACCTTAGGACCCTTGCGGTCGTACTTGTCGTAACGGCTGGCATTGTTGCGGAACCACTCAGGGCTCTTGTAGTAGTGCTCATCCACCATGTCTACGCCCAACTTGCGCATCTGCTCCCAACCATAGTCGAAATCCTTGCCATCAGCAGATGGACCTGATGAACCGCAGATTTTGATCTTAGGATACTTGGAATGAATCTGCTCCATGAACTTCTGCAGACGCTCAGGGTACATAGGTCCCCACTGCTCGTTACCGATACCAATCTGCTTCAGATTGAATGGAGCAGGATGACCCATATCGGCACGGAGCTTACCCCACTTGGAGGTGACAGGACCATTGGCAAACTCGATGAGGTCGAGTGCATCGTCGATATAGCTCTGGAGATCCTTGACTGCCACATGCGCATTAGGATCCTTATCATCGTTCTGATACTGGCAAGCCAGACCTACAGAAAGAATAGGTAATGGCTCTGCACCAATCTTCTCTGAAAGAAGGAAATACTCATAGAAGCCCAAGCCCAATGACTGATAATAGTTAGGGAAAAGGCGATGTGGGAAGGTATCTCTCCAGCGGTTCTCGTTCAGAGGACGGTTCTCAGGAGCACCCACAGAGTTCTTCCACTCATAACGGGTATCGAGGTCGGTTCCCTCTACGATACATCCGCCAGGGAAACGGAAGATGCCTGGCTTCAGGTCGGCAAGATCCTGTACGAGGTCGGCACGGAGACCATTCCAGTTATCTTCTGGGAAGAGAGAGATATGGTCGAGGTCTACGCTCTCAGAACCCTTCTCCAGATATACTCGCATCAATCCCTTAGGATCGGTCTGAGGAGAAGTAAGGGTAGCAGTAAGCTTCTGCCATTTATTATTGGTGATGTTGATGACCTGCTTGGCAATGACATCATTCTTTGAATTGACGAGTTCTACACGAATCTTGCCCTGCTTGCCATCGATGAGATGAAGACGGCCATATACGGTGAAATCGTACTTCATATCCTTCTTCAAGCCCATGCCGAAGAAGCCACGGTTCTCAAGACCGGTCTGCTTCTCACGTGCGCCAGCGCTCTCAAGTGTTACATAATGAGGATTGCGGTCGAAGGCAGGTTTTACGTCGCTGAGGGTTACATTTCCGAATGTATTCCATCCCATCAGACGCTGTGGAAATTCGAAGGAACGGTTCTCTACCATCTCTGCATAAAGACCACCATCGGCACCGAAGTTGATATCCTCGAAGAAGATACCGTACATGGTAGGCTGGATTTCTGCTCCAGGCTTGTTAGCCTGAACAGTAAACTGATGCTGTGCGAAAGCTCCGAGTGAAGACATCGCCAGCAATGCTGCTGCGAAAATTTTTGCTTTTCTCATATTGTTCGTTATTGTTTATTTTTAGGCTGTACCTACACTTTTCCGTGATAGGTGGTGCAAAGATAAAAAAATCCACCCCAAATGAGGTGGATTTTCTGTTTAAATATATTGGATTTTTATCCAAATCCCTGTTTTTCTACTATTTATCTAATGGAATGAGCACGAAAGTGAAGTTCTTATCGCCATAATGGAGGCGATATTTCTCCAAAGGCCATGCACCCCAAGAGTTCTCACCAGCCACACCAGAATGCTCTGCATCGAGGAAGAGATTGGTGAATTTTGACTTCTTCAGGTTGAAACTGTGACGCTGATCCTTGTCATCACCATCATCCAGTTCTTCTGTATCGAAGTGGATAGCGGAAGCATAGAATGGCTTGCAGCTCTTCACCTTGAATCCGAAGCCGGAAGCATCGGTCTGGTTCCACCAGCGCATATCGCCCTTGGTTCCACTCTCCTGTGGACGGATGTATGGGAAGTACTGGTTGTCGGCATCAGCGCTGTAGATTCCGATACGCATGCAGTCCTCACGGTCTGAATAGTTCTCGATAGGACCACGACCGTAATACTGGCTCTTGTCCATATCGTATGGCAACTGCATCAGCATACCGAAACGGAACAGATCGCTGACCTTGGCATCATCAGAAGCATCAAACTCCTGGCTTACCTTCATCGCACCGGTGTTAGGCATGATGAGATATTCGATTTCCAGCTCGCCCTTCACTTCTGGCATCTCATAGGTTGCACAGATATTGATGGTGTTTGTCTTCTTATCCTTTTCAACAGCTACACCCTTCAGGTTCATGACAGGGTTCTTCCAAACCTTGAACTTCTTCTGCAGACCTGCACCGAAATCATTATCGGTAGGAGCACGCCAGAAGTTTGGCTTCAGGGTACCGCCCTCGCCGAGGAGCGACTTACCACGATAGGTATATTCAGAGATGAGACCGGTGGTACGGTTCACCTTCACGGTCAGATCAGGAGTAGTAACGGTGATATCCTGCTCGCCCTTCTTGTCGACGAGCTTAGCCTTCACCTTCTTGCCGTCCTGAACTTTAGCCATGTTGTCTGCACAATGACCGCAGCACTTCTTCTCCTTCACTGCCAGCTGGGCATAAGCCACAATCTGACCAGCCTCCATCAGAGGTTCAGCCTTCTTCAGACGGAAGTCGATGTTGAGGAACACCTCCTTGCCCTTTACCTTAGAAAGGTCGTAAGGGATGGTGAAGTTCTTGGTCTGCTGGGCAGCCACTTCGATATCAGCGATGGTACCGTTCTGAGTCTCCACGCCATCCTCAATGAGGCTCCATGCCAAGGCATAGTTGCCTAAATCGCGGAAGAAGTTCTCATTGTGTACACTTACTTCGCCCTTCTCGGCATTCACCATCTTAGCCCAGATGTTCTGATACTGGTAGGCTACCTCGTAGGCATGAGGATTGAGCTGACGGTCTGGACCGATGATACCATTGCAGTTGAAGTTGTTGTCGCTAGGGTCGTAATTGTTGTAATCGCCACCGTAGCAATATTCTATCTTGCGGAGCTCTTCATTGCTCATCTTCTCAGGATTCTTGATGGTCATCGGCTTCAATACCTTGCGGTGCAAGCCCTGGTCAACGAAATCCCAGTCGAAACCACCCTGGAGGATAGGATACTTGCGAATCAGATTCCAGTAATCCTTCAGGTTACCGCCTGAGTTACCCATGGTATGGTTGTACTCGCACTGGATGAGCGGCATCGGACTGTTAGGGTCCTTCGCATACTTTTCACAAGCACTTACAGGATAGTACATAGGGCAGAAGATATCGGTACCCTCGCCTCTGCGAGCCTGCTCATACTGAACCGGACGGCTCTGGTCCTGGCTCTTGATCCACTTGTAAGCCTGCAGGAAGTTATCGCCCATCACAGTCTCATTACCCATACTCCAGGTTACGACACTAGGATGATTGAAGTACATGGAAACATTGTGCTGGTTGCGCTCCAGAATCTGCTTGGCAAACATCGGCTTCTTGGCAGCTGCATCATCGCCATACTGGAAACCGTGACTCTCCTGGTTAGCCTCAGCTACCACATAGATACCATACTCATCGCAGAGCTCGTACCAGCGTGGATCATCAGGATAGTGGCAAGTACGGACAGCGTTGATATTCAGGCGCTTCATAATCTTGATATCCTGAATCATGCGCTCCATGCTCAATACGTAACCTCCGTCAGGGTCCATCTCATGACGGTTGGCACCCTTGATGAGCACAGGCTGACCATTGACAAGGAACTGCTTGTTCTTGATTTCCACCTTGCGGAAACCTACCTTGACAGGAGTCATGCTAGCCGCCTTCATAGCGTCCTTCTTCTGAGCACCCATCAGGGAAACCTGGAGTGTATATAAATAAGGTGTCTCGGCACTCCACTTCTGAGGATTAGCTACCTGCAGAGAGAAATTGGCAGTACCGTTCTTTGCCACGCCGGTGGTGGTTGCTACCTGCTTGCCGTCCTTATCGAAGAGGGTGAAGACGAGCTTGCCGTTACCCTTTACCTTGGTAGAGATATTGAGCACACCATCCTTGTAGTTGTTTACAAGGTCAGGAGTAACACGGATATCCTCCAAATGCAACTGGGCATCGCGGGCAAAGAGATAGCTTTCACGAGCCACACCGCTCAAGCGCCAGAAGTCCTGATCCTCATCCCAGGAGCCATCGCACCAGCGGAAGGTCTGGAAGGCAATCAGATTCTTGCCCTTCTTCAGATAAGGAGTGATGTCAAACTCGGCAGCCACCTTGCTATCCTCTGCATAACCGGCAAACTTGCCGTTTACATAGAGATAGATGTTGGAAGTAACGCTACCGAAATGGGCTACAACCTGCTTGCCATCCCAGTTGGCAGGGATGTCGATGATACGGCGGTAAGAACCAACATGGTTGTCCTTGGTAGGAACAGCTGGTGGCTGCTGGTCGAAATGTCCGCGCCAGCCAAAGCCTACGTTCACATATTCCGGATCACCGAATCCATTCATCTCCCAGTTGCCTGGAACATTCATGGTCTTCCATTTGGAATCATCAAGATCTTCCTTGTAGAAGTCGGTAGGACGCTGGTCGGCATTAGCCACCCAGTTGAACTTCCAGGTTCCGTCGAGCGAAAGGAAATACTTGCTTTCCGTCTTGTTCATGTGCAGGATATCATTGCTCACAATCTTACCGTCTTTCTCAGAAACCCAGTCATCTGCCGGATAGGTGAAGAAATTGGTGTGCAACGGAAAACGATTGATGGCATTCACCTGAAGGTCGTGCCATTCTGTGTAAGTTGGCTGCTGGACGGTCGCCTTATTCAACGACTTAATGGCAGCCTTCGGTTTGGTTGCACCGAAGGTTGCCATAGCCAATCCTGCCAAACTTAATGTAACGAACAGTCTCTGTTTCATGTTTGTCAGTTGTTATTAATACTATTTTAAATTGATATATACCTTATTATATACAAGCATCTTACTTGATGGCAAGATACTTATCATATTCGCAGGCAGTGAGAAGCATGGCTCCCACACCGAAGTTTGCCTGAGAGTTGGCATCAACAGTCTGACCAGGGATGGCTCTCTCGCCGATAGGCTGAACATATCCCACCTTGCCATCAGGCTGAACGGCAGTCTCTGTCAGATAAGTCCAGGCACGGTCGATGACCTTCTTGTACTCCTTCTTGTTGAGATAACCATTGTTGACACCCCAAAGCATACCGTAGGTGAAGAAGGCTGTACCGCTGGTCTCAGGACCTGGAGCGTGCTCTGGGTCCATCATCGAACGGGTCCAGTAACCTTCCGGCTGCTGGATTTCAGCTACCGCCTTAGCCAGTTTCTGGAACTTGTCTACGAAGAACTGATAGTGCTGGTAGTCCTTTGGCATATCCTGAAGCACCTTAGCCAAACCTGCGAGAACCCAGCCATCACCACGAGCCCAGAAATCCTTCTTGCCGTTGGCACTCTTGTGCTTTGGATAAACGTACTTGCCATCACGGAAGTAGAGGTTGGTCTCCTTGTCGAGCATAATCTCATCGGTGGTGAGGAGATTATCGTAGAGTTTGTCGAGATACTTGGTATCGCCGGTAAGCTTGTACATCTTGGTCATCACAGGCATCACCATGTAGAGGGCATCGCTCCACCACCAGTAATCTGTTGGCTGAGAGTAAGCCTCGTAGTGCATCACCTCCTTGGCACGCTTCACCATATATTCTGATGCTGCGGCATTTCCCTTGGCGGCCTCGATGTTATAGAGGTCGATGTAGGTCTGGAAGCAAATCTGCCAGTCGCCGAAGAGAACGTGATCTTTTCCCTCGCCGTATGGCTTATACTTCCACTTGGCTGGGTTTGCCTCTGTAGCACCGGTCCAGTCGTTGTGTTCAGCCCAACGGATAGAGTAGTCGAGCATTTTCTGGTCCATGAGCATCTTATATACTTCCATGTTGCCGGTATGATAAGCGGCATTGTCCCAGAAGGCACGAACCTCAGGCTTGTTGTTAGCCTGCCAGTAGTTATTCACCTTGGTGATGAGTTCCACCACCTGCTCATGATTCCATTTCCTGGAAGCCTTCACTTCCTTCTTATTCTGTTTCTTGACCTTAGCGGTCTTCCTGGCTGGCTGTGCTGCACTCAGAGGCAAAGCCAAGGCTGCAGCTGCCAACATCATCAATATCTTGCGCATGATTAATTATCAATTATAAATTACCACTTGTCCTTGGTAACAATCTCGTCCTTCCAGTGATGGTCCTTAGGGAACTGCTGGTTGTTCCATGCCTTCACCTGGGTCCAAGGCTGTGCTGCATCTGTCCAGAACGGATGATCGGCAGGCAGGCCGAGAGGCATGAAGGCAAGGGTGGTCATATAGAGCGAGCCGTTGTTGGTATACCAGTCGGCAACGTTCTTCTGGCTGTTTCCGCAGAAACCGATAGAGAGATAACCCTTCTCATTGAAGTTGTTCTCCTGGTCGAACATGCGATGCAGCACCTTGGTCAGGGCTGCACGAACCTGACCATTGCTCAAATCCTTAGGCAACTTCTGATACCATGCCATCAGAGCAAGCGGCTGCATGGTTGCCATGCGGTAAGGAATGCTTCTGCCGAAAGCCGGGAAGGTTCCTTCCGGAGAGATGAATCTTTCGAGAATGATGCTGTACTTCTGGCAGCGCTTCAACTCCCGGTCGTAGTACTTCTGATAGTCGAGGCGGGAATTCACCTTGGCATCCACCATCGCCTGGAGTGTTTCCAGATACATCGGATGGAACACATAGCTGCTGTAGTAATCGAAAGCGAACGAAGGACCGTCAGCATACCAGCCATCACCTACATACCACTCCTCTACCTTGCGGCAGGCAGAATTGACGCGATATTCATCGAAATCGCCACCCGCCTTTGCCATGAAGCTCTCGATGGTAGAAGAGAAGAGAAGCCAGTTGGTATAAGGAGGATCGATGTGGCGGAGCTTGGCAAACTCCTTCAGGTATCGCTGCTTGGTCACCTCGTCCAAAGGCTTCCAGAGTGTATCGTAAGCCCGGAGGAAACTCTCGGCGATATAGGCTGCATCAACCAGGTTCTGACCGCCGATGCCCCAGCAGAGATAGTCAGGGTTCTGAGGATCTACGGCATTCTTGTAAGAAGCCAAAGCCCATTCACGCAGCTGCTTGCGCTGCTTACCTTCGGCTGTAGCATCATCAGGAAGGGTGAGCCAAGGAGCCACACCAGCCATCAGTCTGCCGAAGCACTCCATATAGAGCACCTTCCTGTTGCGGTTGTCGAAGCTTGGACTGAACTCCGTCTGCATGTTCTTCTGCAGCTCGCCCTTAGCCATGTTCTCCAGAACAGGCTGGGCCATCTTGTAGGCAAGCGAGCACCAGTATTGGCGGTCGCTCTGCTGTACTGTTTTTTTCTTGGCAGAAATTCCCATGAAAGGAAGCAGCGCCAAGACAAGGGTCATCATGATACTCTTAAATATATAATTCATAGATAGTTGTATATTGTTTGTTGTTATTAATAATTGTAAGTTGAAAGTTGCCGGTAGCCTCAGCTAAGCAACTGCAAAGATATGTATAATTAATTAGAAACAAGCAGAGCGACCGTATTTTTTATTGTTTTTTCAACACTGGTGTACCGTTTTCCCAAGAAATAGGCACCCAGAGGTGACGACTGTCGCTCAAATGCTTCGGATTCCACATATCTGCCATGAATACATATTCGGCGCCATGGAACATCTTCTTCTGTGCTGCAGTTTCAACCTTATATATATAGGTACCCTGTGCACCGAAGGTCTTGTCGGCACCCTCACCACGGCAAGGATTAGGCAACTGCTCCCAAGGACCATAGATATTCTTAGCCTTGAACATGCGGGCAGCATTTGGAGCCCATCCGGTACATCCGCTGGTAATCATCCAGTAGATGCCATCCTGCTTGAAGATGGTTGGAGCCTCGTTCTGTCCGCCGGCAGCTACTCGTACGTAGCTGCCGTTGTGCTGCATGTAATCATCTGTCAACTGTGCGATTTGGAGTGTTAAATTTTCCTCTGAAGAATAGATATGGTAAGCCTTGCCATCATCGTCGATGAAGATGGTCATATCTCTAGACATCTGTCCTCCCTCAAAGTCTCTCATCCAGAACATGCCGCGCTCTATCTGCTTGCGCCATTCCGGAGTCCACCAGCTCTTCAATTCCGGGAAGAGAAGCTGATGCTTGAGGTCGGTAGTATCTGGCTTGGCGAACCCTACAGGATAGATACCCGGATTCACTCTTCCAGAACGGATGAACTTGAAAGGTCCGAAAGGAGTATCGCTGGTAGCCACACCATAGCGGGCTGCAGCATATCCCTGCCCCTTCAATTCGAGATGGAACCACATGACGAACTTCCCGGTCTTCTGATTATAGAGAACCTTAGGGCGCTCGATGATGCAACCACCCTCGATGTCGCTGCCTGGTTCATTAGAAACAGGGAGCACCAATCCATGGTTGGTCCATTTCTTGAGATCCTTGGAAGTAAAGCAGCTTACGCCGAGAGAGCTGTAAGGCTTGCCATCCTGCGAACGGCTTTCGCCATACCAGTAGTAGGTACCCTTGTAGTTGAAGATGTTGCCACCATGTGCATTGATATGCTTGCCGGTATTGTCTTTCCATACTCCTCCGTCCATCGGAGCCTGAGCCAGAGTCGGGAGACAAGACATCATCCACAACATGATAAATGTGAATAGTTTATTCATTTTACTGAAGTTATTATTAAGTTAGTGAATACGCTAATTGTTTATTCCGATTGCAAAATTAAAGAAAAAGCCCCTTTTCGGGGTCTATTATTCGGTATAAAAGGGATACAAATCGGGAAAATGCAGGAAAACAAATGCAAATCATCACTTCTCCCCCTCTACAAATTTGTTATTTACCATAGATGGCTTTTCCTATCACCATTCTGCGCGAAATGATGTATGATGTATTTAGAATCTTTGCATCAATAGTATTTATGAATACAGCTTCATAGAAACGACAAAAAGGGTGCATCATTAACTTATGACACACCCTCTTACTTCATATTTAGCAGATAAAAATATTATTTTTCATCAACCTCATAACCTGGATTTTGCTCCAATTTAGCATCCTTGTTAAGCTGAATCTCGGTCAAAGGAATCGGTAATAAGATATGCTTATTTGCATCAAAGCCAGAGATTCTCTTATTTTCTGATTTCTCTGCCCACTTGGTAACCATCATATTAACACGATTAGCAAGTTGTCCTGTTCTCATTAATGTGAAGCGTCGGTTTTCCTCGCCTACCAGTTCTCGGATACGCTCATCAAGGATGAAATCGATGGAAATATCAGAAGCACTAACCCTGCCAGCTCCAGGAGCAATCTGTCGATAATCCTTGAATGCACGGTCACGGAGAACATTGATATCATCAGCTGCCCCCTGACTATTGCCCTGACGGAAACGAGCTTCAGCTCTTAACAAGTAGGCTTCAGCAAATCGCATCAAAGGAATATCCTTGACCATTGCATACCCAAAGTCATCTGTAGGGTCGTATGCACCCCACTTTGTTGTATGTGGATACATTACATTCAAAGTGTCTGCTTCATGGCAATATACTTTATCACCCAATCCAATTGTAATCTTCTTGACAACTTTACTTTCGTCATTTTCCCAATATCCATTAGCATTGATACCAATGGTTGCCTTATCTGCCTTCGGTTGCTTGTTACAATAGATGGTACGACGGATATTGAAGTTGGAGTTACGGATGTCACCTTCCTCAAAAATTCCATATTTTACATAGTTACTCAAACGAAGGCGACCGTTTCCACGTCCACCTATAGAATCAGCATTCTGCATAAAGTCTGATAACTTGTGGAAGGCAGGAACCCAGTTACGACGCTGCTGTGCATTGTCAATAGTACCGCCAGATACAGAAGTATTATATTCCTGTTCATAAGTCCATATTCCTTCGGTATTACCTTGGCTTCGGCGTTGATTTCCCCAACGGAACATATCATGATAGTAATCACCAGCCTCACCCGTAAATTTACCATAACGTTCAGAAATCAGCTTGTAATTTCCACTGGTAATTGTTGGGGTTATAGCATCTTCAGCTTTCTTATAGTATGAGTTGTCACGCATACCTATACGAAGAAAAGCTTCTGCTGCAACCATACGAGCTGCATCCTTGCTAATTCGTGATTCTTTTGTCAATGCATTCACTTCAGGAAGACCTGCAATAGCCTCAGTGATATCCTTCTCTATCTGAACGTCAATCTCTGCCACAGGTGTACGAGTATAGTCTGTTTTTGGATTAGACGCAGACTCTGTTATCAAAGGAACTGCTCCCCAACCAGTAACCAACTTGTTATAACAATAAGCACGGAAAAATTTAGCTTCTGCTACACACGCTGTAGCACTGGCATCTTCTCCATTGGCTGAGATAATTTGATTTGCACCATTGATGATGCTATATAGTCTTTCCCAATAAAGACGTACGCCTAAACTCTCAGAGTTCAGCTCTCCATACTTATAGAATGGAACCTCTGAACCCTCTGTGTCGCCAGGAGCACCGACATCAGTACCATCTTGCCATATTCCCCAGAAACCTTGAGGCCATGATATTCCTAAAAGTTGACCTATCTGATAGTGTAAACCTAAAACTTTAGCATTCACATCAGAAACATCGGTTCCATAGTTAGAGTACATCTTCTCATCAAGAAAGCTATCGCTACATGATGTGCTTCCCAATGCCAATACAGAGGCTACTGCAGAAGCAATTATAATCTTATTTAGTTTCATTGTTTTCAATTTTAGAATGTCAAGTTGATTCCGAATGTATAACTCTTTGTCATTGGATAGTTGTCTTCCCAATTTCCTGATCCACGTCCATCCTGGCGAGTTTCAGGATCCCATCCTATCCAATCGGTAAAGGTGAAAAGGTTGCGACCAGTGAAGTATACAGTCAAGCCACCTAATCCCACTTTATGCATGGTTGTTTCTGGAAAAGCATAACTCAATGTAACATCTTTAACACGGGTAAAGCTTGCATTCTGGGCAAATCCATATCCATGTTTATTTGAGTTTTTGCGCAAAGAACGCCATTCATTACTCTTATTCTCTGGAGTCCAGTAGCCAATCTCTGTAGTTGTATTACGACGACCCATCTCATCTCCAGCCATACCAATAAGATTATTATTCTTCTTCATTCCCTGCACAGTTTGGATGAATACACTCAGGGACAAGCCTTTGTAGGTAAAGGTATTGGTAATACCTCCAATCCATTTTGGAGTAGTCTGTCCCTTAACATGTCGGTCGTTATCATCTATCTTACCATCGTTATTACGGTCTGCCAACTTTACGTCACCAGCTTCTGCTACCGGATCCCATTTCTTATGTAATCCAGCGGCTATTTCATCTTCCTGCCAGATTCCTACCATATCATAATCATAGATTACACCGATAGGCTGACCTATGAACCAACGGTTGCCCAAATCGTCCTTACCATCACCATAGAGATCCTTGATGCGGTTCTGGTTCCATGAGAATACCAAAGTTGTTCCCCAAGTAAAGTCCTTGGTAACAATATTCTTTGAGTTTACAGTAAATTCTACACCCTTGTTGGCTGTTTTACCCATATTGGCATATACATCACTGAAGCCTGACACCTTAGGCAAATTACGCTTCAGAAGCAAACCTGTTGTTGTTGAAGTGTAAATATCCAAGTTTCCATTGATACGATTATTCAACAGTCCAAAGTCTAATCCAACATTGAAAGTTTTGGTAGTCTCCCAAGAGAGGTTGGAATTACCCATACGACTATTTGGAACAAGACCTACTACAGAATTTTTACCCATAGCAAATTTTTTCACGTCCATTTTCATCAATGTCTGATATACGCCGATTGCCTCATTACCTGATTTACCATATGAAAGGCGAAGCTTTAAGTTATTCAGCCAATTCTGAGACTTCTGCATGAACTGTTCGTTTGCAATATTCCAACCCAATGCTACAGAAGGGAATACACCATACTTGTTATTCTCTCCAAATACAGAAGAACCGTCACGACGTACAGTAAATGTAAACAGATAACGACTATCATAAGAATAGTTCAAACGTCCCATTTGTGAAACGGTAGTGTATAAATCTGCATAAGATTTCACAGAAGCAGACTCTGCACCTTCCAAATTATCAAATCCGAGGTCATCATTGATAAACTTGCTACCTTTAGCTGTTGACTCCGAATATTTTTTACGAGAAGCAGCATACAATCCCGTTAAATCGAAATGATGCTTTTCGATATCCTTTGCATAAGTAAGGATATTCTCGATAGTATAGGTCTGAGTATCCTTGTTGATGATTTCACCAGTTCCATTCAGATCATTAGCTGCAGCACCTGTATAGGTATTTGTACGGGCTGGCGCATAAGAGAAACCTGCATTGAGTTTATATTTCAAGCCAGCTAATGGTTTCCAGATGTGTCCGAAATCCATTTCAGCAAAACCATTGATG
This sequence comes from Prevotella sp. Sow4_E9_plate, assembly GCF_052116205.1. Lineage (NCBI taxonomy): Bacteria > Pseudomonadati > Bacteroidota > Bacteroidia > Bacteroidales > Prevotellaceae > Prevotella > Prevotella sp. Sow4_E9_plate. The sequence continues at coordinate 14,863 of NZ_JBQKLN010000026.1, forward strand.
CTAACATTCCATTGACGACGTTCTGCCTGCTTGGTCTGGCCGATCATAGGATTGGCCCACAACTGCTCTGAATACATAGGATAAATGCAGTAGCTACCATCTTCATTATACATCTTTCCCCAAGGAGACATAGCCTCTGCATTCAAGAAATTTACACGTCCTCCATCACGGTTATGAGATGCAATATAGGTGTTAGTTCCCACCTTCAAATAATCGGTAACATCCATATCAATATTGGTGCGGAGAGAATAACGTTTATAGTTGAATCCCTTCAATACACCTTTTTGGCTCAGATAATCACCAGAAACATAGTATCTGACTCTTTCTGCACCACCTGCGACACTGATATTATGGTCTGTGATAATTCCTGTTTGTGAAGCTTCATCATAAATCCAATCTGTCTGAATACCTTTCTCATAATTTTCAGCTTCATTTGCATACTTAACATTATCATTATACATGCTCTCACCAGGATTGATAGCAATATAATCCTTGTAACGCTGGATAATCTGGTTTCCATCGCAGAACTTCAATTTATGAGAAAAATCTTCTAAACCGATATAGCCACTATATCTGATAGTAGGTTTTCCTGATTTACCATGCTTGGTAGTAATCAGAATAACACCATTGGCACCATTGGTACCATAAATAGCTGTGGCAGAAGCATCTTTCAAGATTTCCATTGATTCGATATCAGAAGGTGCAATATCATTGAGAGAACCACCAGTCTTGTTGATAGGCACACCATCAACTACAATGTATGGTCCTGAATTAGCATTAATAGAGTTTTGACCACGTACCAATGCACTTGGAGCATCACCTGGAATGGAAGAACTTTGAGTAATGGTTACACCGGCTGCCGCGCCCTGAACAGCCTGCAGCACGTTAGTAACAGGAAGTTTCTCAAGGCGTTCTTTGTTTACAGATGTTACAGACCCCGTAACATCCGACTTTTTCTGGACACCATAACCTACGACAACCACCTCATTGAGTGTCTGGTTATCGTCCTGTAACGTTACCTTTACTGGTCCTTTACCGACCTTAATGGTCTGTGTTTTAAAACCAACATAGGAGATTTCTAAAGTTGAACCAGGAGCTGCGTTCAGAGTAAAGTTACCATCAAGGTCAGTAACTGTACCTCCTTTTTGCCCCCCTACTTTTACGGTAGCACCGATAATAGGTTCACCGTTGCTATCAACGACTGTACCTTGTACCTTACCTGACTGCTGTACAATCTGTACAGAAGGAACAGCCATAACAGACTGAGGAGAGAGAGCTAAGCCTGAGGCTATAGCAGCTAACGCCATCAATCTTCTAGACGTGATGTTTAGATTTACATTTTCCATTAGTTGTACATTTTTGTTAGTTATATACTTTTTTGTTATTTATATTTGTTTATTCTCGATTGTCATTTGCGGATTTACCAAATCTCGCCCATAGAATGTTCTTTGTTCTAGGTGCAAAATTCGGTCTTTTTTGTTAATATAAGGAGAAAATTTCGATATTCATAGGGAACATATCGTTAAAAACTACTTTTTTTTACCCTTTTTACTAAAATATTTATAACTTTGCAGCAAAAATTAAGAATCTAAAAATAACAGGTAAAAGACATGAAAACAACCATCTTTCACATCCTTATCGGTCTGATATGCTTTGCCACCCAGGTCAAAGCACAGGATTTTCCGTTCCGTTATCTCCCTCCTATCACCATTGCGCCTACCGAAGAGGCAAGCTGCATGTTCTTCGACAAGGAAGGCATGATGTGGGTGGGAACCAATGCAGGAGTGAAATCATACGATGGCTATCATGTGAAAACCTACAAGACGAATGCTTACCAGCCAGGCATTCTGCCCAACAACACCATCCGTTCCATAGCCGAAGATCATCAGGATAATCTTTGGCTGGGAACTCGCAACGGTCTGGTAAGGATGAACAAGCGCACCGGAAAGTTCAAGACTTTCTTCCTGCCAGATGAATCTCAGCGCATCATCTATACCCTCTTCGTATCAAAAGATGGAACTTTATGGATTGGAACTGATGGCGGTCTCTCCTACTTCAATTCCAAGACAGAGACGTTCTATACCTATAATAATAAGAATGCATGGCTCATTGATGAGGATGGCAGCAGAAAGAAAATGCCCGGCTATAGCGTGAAAGCCATCATAGAAGACAGAAACGGCGACCTGCTCATCGGCACCTGGTCGTCAGGTCTCATGCGCTTCCGCCGTGGAGGCAATACCTTCTACCGCTATCCGCAGCTCAATGCCACCAATTCCGCCTACTCCCTCTTCCTCGACAAGCACAACCACCTGTGGGTGGGAACCTGGGGATATGGCGTTGTACGTCTGGACAATCCGGGAAATGTACGACAGCCGAAAATGCATCAATACCCGTATAGCACCAGCCATTTTGATACCTTCTATAAGATAGTACACGACCCTGTAACAAAAACGCTCTGGGCATGTACCCGAGAAGGTGTGTGCTATCTCGAAGAAGATATGCCTAATGCAGAATGGAAAGGATATACCTCTATCGGCAACAACCCTCTCAACTTCAACAACGATATCGCTACCGATGGCAAAGGCAACATCTGGCTCTGTACGCAGAACAACGGTATTCTGCAGGTCAACACCCAGCCTTCGCTGTTCAAACTCTGGAATCTCGATACCAGTCATACTCATCTCACCATCAACTACTTATATTCCATACTCACTACCGATGGCGAAAATTTCTGGCTGGGATTGAATCCATACGGCATCGCCCTGCACAACCGAAAGACAGGTAAAACACTCTTCAACCAGGAAATTCCGGGATTTTCTGACATCCCATCCAGAGCCTTTACCACAAGTATCTCGGATATTGCCCAGAGAAGCAATGGAGAAATCTGGATAGCCAACAACAATTATGGCGTCATCGTCAAGCCATTGGGTAAACCAGCCTATCAGATTACGCACGAAAAGCATCCATCCATCATACAGGATAATTTCGTCAACACCTTGTTCAAATCGAAAGATAAAGTAATGTGGATAGGACAGCGCAACGGCTTGAGCATCGTAACTCCTGACAATCAGGGATATCGGATCACGATGAAGGAGGGAAAGAAGAACTTAACCTTATGCGACATCCGCCATATCTCGCAAGATAAGCAAGGAAACATCTGGCTGGCTACCGATAATGAAGGTATCATACGCATATCTGGCAACGCCAGGAACAAGAAGACTTTGAAATTCAAACAGTATAATCCAGACCATCATAACTTTGCCATTGATGATGCCACCGCCTGCCTCGAAGACTCGAAAGGAAGACTCTGGGCTATCTCAAACAGTGGCGGACTCTTCCTATATAATAAGGTGGAAGACCGTTTTGAACCAAAGAACCATGAATATCATCTGCCGGGCGACCGTGTGCTCACCATCAAGGAAGACGAGAAGGGTAATCTCTGGCTCACCACCGACTATGCCCTCGTGAACATCATCTGGGGCAATGACAGCGAAAAACCGCAGGACATCACCTACTTTACCAGCGAAGACGGCATAGGAAATGTTCTCTTCTCGCCAAATACGGCATGCAAGTATGGAAAGGAGCTCTTCTTCGGAAGCCGAACCAGCTTCTTCTCATTCATGCCGTCCATGAAGACTAGGCTAAAAGGCAATAGAAGTCCCAAGCTGGTGATAACAGATATCATCATTGATGACCTGCCATTCGCTCAACTCGATTCTATCGACAAGGAAGAGATTTCGAAAGAGATGCCAGACTATACCCGCAAAATCACGATACCGGCAAGGGTGAAGAAATTCAACGTGGAGTTCTCTCTCCTCACCTACGGCAATACAGAGAAAAACGTATACGCCTACCAGCTGAAAGGTTATGACGAAGACTGGCAATACTGCGCCAAAGGTGTCCATAGGGCTTCCTTCCAGAATCTTCCTTCCGGAACCTATCAACTGAGGGTAAAGGCTACGGACGGTTATGGTCATTGGCAAGAACTGCCCTACACCATCACCATCAAGGTGCTGCCGCCATGGTATGCCTCCAGAATAGCCTTCATGCTCTATATCCTGATGCTCATTGGCGGCATCTTTGCTACTGCCAGATGGTATAAGGAGCGGGTGAAGACCAGAAACAGCCTGCAGATGGGAGTTATCCTCACCAATATCACCCACGAGCTGCTCACCCCTCTTACCATCATCTCTGCCACCATCTACAAACTCAAGGCGATGGCACCACAGTATGAGGAAGATTACCTGGTGATGGACTGCAACATCAACCGCACCACCCGGCTCCTGCGACAGATTCTAGAAGTAAGAAAGTCGCAGGCAGGACAGCTGCATCTGCTCGTGAGCCGCGGCAACCTGATTTCGTTCATCGAAGAAGCCTGCGAGAATATCCGTCCGATGGCTGAGCATCAGAAGGTTACGCTATCACTGGAGAAGCCGAAGGCAGAAGGCACGGCATGGTTTGATGCAGACAAGATGGATAAGATTATCTACAACCTGCTCTCCAACGCCATTAAATATAACAAGGTGGGAGGCAAGATTGATGTATCGCTCAGTCTCAGCAAGGATCAGGCGGTCATCACGATTGCTGATAATGGCATCGGTATGTCGAAGAAGAAGATGAAGCATCTCTACACCCGATTCTTCGATGGCGACTACCGCAAGCAGAACATGCCGGGAACCGGCATCGGACTGTCGTTGACCCACGACCTGGTGAAACTGCATCATGGCGATATCCAATGTGAAAGTCAGGAAGGCGAAGGTACTACCTTCACCATCACCCTGCCTATCAGAAAAAGTGCGTATGCACCAGACGAAATAGACAACTCTGACAAACCAAATGCTGTAAACCAGGAAGCCATCAGACAGGCAAGCCAGGAAACGAAGCTGGATTCCCAACCTGCTTCCGATGACAAGCCTAAGCTGGCACCAGTCCACCAGAGCATCTTCATCCGCAAGAATGCAAGCAAGATCCTGGTGGTTGAGGACAACGAGGAACTGCTCGCCCTGATGCTGCAGGTATTGAGCAAGAACTATCATGTGTTTACGGCAAAGAACGGAAAGCAGGCAATGAGCATCATCATGAAGGAGAAACTCGACCTCGTGGTGAGCGACGTGATGATGCCAATCATGGATGGTATCGAACTGACCAAGCAGCTCAAGTCTGACAAGAGCTTCTGGCAGCTGCCTATCATCCTGCTCACCGCCAAGAATAAGGAAGAGGACAAGACCGAGGCTTATGCCACAGGAGCGGATGCCTACATCACCAAGCCATTCAAGTTTGACGAACTGGAAGTCCGCATCAATGCCCTGCTTGCCAACCGCAAGAAGATGATAGAAAAGATTCAGGCTGAAATTTCGCTCCAGACAAGCGCTGAGGACGAAGCACAGGCTGCATTACATTTGAGCAACCCAGACCAGGCATTCATCACTCGTGCCACAGAGGTAGTGATGCAACATCTTGCAGATGGCGATTACAACCGCGAGTCTTTTGCCAAGGATATGGCGATGGGTGAATCCACCCTATATAATAAGGTGAAAGCCACAACGGGACAAACGGTCATTGCCTTCATCACCAGCATCCGCCTGAAGGAGGCTCAGCGCATCATCCGGTCGAACCCAAACATCCTGATCAGCGATGTGGCAATACAAGTGGGCTTCAACACCCCGAAGTATTTCTCTAAGTGCTTCAAGAAGGAGTTCGGCATCTTCCCGAAGGAGTATGCTGAGCAACTGAAAGATATCAAATAAATACTATCTCCCTGCCACTATTCTGCGCGAAATCCATAGAAACCTGTCGTAATCTCATTTTTTTGTAACTTTGCGACAGGTTTCACTAATATGAGATAGACATGAAGGAGAGTATTATAAGCAGAGAACAGCAACTATCTGTTTGAAAAATAAGGAAATGCACCATTAAACTGGCGAAAAAAAGACGGACAAATTGAATTTGTCCGGCCCTTTTGCCCAGGCGTATATAATACACTGATAAACAAGTATTTAGAATCCTCTGGACAATTTGTCTGTGTTATTTTTTTTCGAGAACCCTGAAAGAATGGCAAGGTTTCCACCTAGCAGATGTATTCCCAAGAAGAAAACGATGCCTTCTCACAAAGGAAACGGTGAGTTTAGGGAGAGAAAGCTATGAGTTAGGATTTTTAACATAAAGCTCTAATGCGACCGGACAGGCACCAGAACACTACGAAGGGTCTATACGCCACCTGTTCATCGTGGCATATAGACCCTTGTCGTTTCCTGTGTGGTGCAATGTGTACCAAACCTGTTAATTATAAGTAATAAAAACAAAAAACTATCGTTTTTGTTACTTATACGAAACAAAAAGAGTATCTTTGCGGAAAGTTTTACTCGTATGAAACAAAAAATATTAGAAAGACTAGGGTATTCCAATCGTATCGAACGCATGTTTGGACGTGGAATGATGATTGCGTTGACGGGTCAGAGGCGTGTCGGCAAGAGTTGTGTGATGCGGCGAATTTATAATCACATCGCTGAGAATGAAGAAAATCACGTTATCTATATAGATAAGGAGAAAACCTCATTTGATATGATAGCCAACTATCAGAATCTGGAGGCTTATGTAGCAGCCAACATCGTTGAGGGTAAGGAAAACTATCTGTTTATCGATGAGGTGCAGGAAATTTCTGATTTCGAGAAAGCACTCCTCAGTATCCAATCGGATGATACCTGCCAGATTATGATTACCGGCAGCAATGCCAAGATGCTGTCGGGCGAACTGGCAACTCGCTTGAGAGGCAGATATATAGCTTATCGCATTCGAGGACTCTGCTATGAAGAGTTCCTGACGTTCCATGAACTGAAGGATGATGATGCTTCCTTGAACCTGTATCTGCAGTATGGCGGGCTCCCTCAGTTGCGCCATTTAGGGTTGGAAAATACTGATTTGGTAGAAGATTATCTTGACAATGTGTATAATACAATAGTGCTTCGTGATATCATAGAGCGAGAAAACATCAGAAATATACCATTGCTGCGAACGCTGCTGAAGTTTGTGAGCGATAATATCGGTAAACAATTCTCTGCAACGAGTATTGTAAAATTTCTGAAGAGCCAAAACACCGAAACGTCTGCCAAGATGATTCTCACGTATTTGGAGTATTTAAACAATGCTTTTATTATCGATCGAGTCAACAGATACGACATTCATGGCAAGCGACTTTTCGAGTTAGGCGACAAGTTCTATTTCGAAGACCTGGGAATCAGAAATCATATTATAGGTGGCAACAGGCGTTTTGATATAGAAAAGGTGATGGAGAACGCTGTATATATCCATTTGTGCAGGATGGGTTATAAAGTATATGTTGGTCAGATGTATAAGGCTGAGATTGATTTTGTAGCCGAGAAAGCGGATAGTGTGGCGTATGTGCAAGTTACCTATCTGCTGGCTTCTGAGGAAACGGTAGAGCGTGAATTCGGCAATTTGAAATTGATAAAAGACAGTCATCCCAAATACGTGATTTCTATGGATAGGCTTTACAGTCAAACCAATATTGATGGCATTAAGCACATTCATCTGCGAGATTTTTTGAAAATGACGACTTTGGTTTGATGCCAGGTAGATTACGAATATCACCATATAATCAAGAGTCTATACGCCACCTGTTCATCGTGGCATATAGACCCTTGACTTTTCCTGATTTCAGTAGACACTTTTTTACTTTATAAACTAGAAAGGTAGACACTTTCAATTTAATAAAACTGAAATAGTAGACAACATCAATAAAAGGATAAAAGCGAGATGCTTTGTAAAGAAAAGCTAAAAATCATGATACTTTGATGATACTTTTTGTAAAGTAATCCAAAAAATACCATTCTCTTATACAGCTATAAATCAAGTACATACAATATATTCTCAACCAAAGAATAAGACTTTGAGACTTTTTCTCACGAAAAAACTTTTTTCGCGAGAAAAAGACAAGTAAGAGAGTGGGGCATAAACTTTACCTCGTCCCTACGAACCGGTATTTCACTTTTGTCATCGGATAGTTATCGTTCAGTCGCAGAATGATGCGATAGACGTTATCCTTCCACTGCGTCTTCATGATGCCATCCGTCATCTGCACCTTTTCTACGGATGCAGAAAGATACTGCGCATCATATTCCAGACGAACCATACCGCCCTGAAGGAGGATTCTGCCAGCCTTCTGAACCACCGGCTTGCCATACGCCATCAGGATAATCTGATTATCAAAGACCTGACCATTCTGTCGGTCCTTCTCTGTCTGCAGGGAATCGAGCTTGTACTGTTCGGTTACTTCTACCCAGTTATATTCTCTATCCAGGGCAATGGTACGCTGCCATTTATCCACATGCGCTCCCTCGGTATAAGCCTTTTCGAGATTCAACGACAGGGAAGAAACACCATCTGCAAAGACATGATTTACCTTCTCGGCACGATACTTCCTGCCATCCTTCTGCTCCAGACCATTGATGATAGGAACGTTGTGATATGCCGAACGGCAGTTCATCAGCTCAAAGCGCTGGTTGCTGAACGACTTCGAGGTATAGGTATCACGTCCCAGGTCGATAACCACCGGCTGATTGTTGTGATAAACAATAAAGTTGCCGATATCGTTGTGGTTATGGCTTTCGGCATTGTTACCGCCTTTCGCCGCCACAAACCAGTTCTTGTTGCTCGCCACCATAATCTGGGAATTTACCAGATAGGCATCTTCCGTCTTAGGCTCTACAGACGCTGTTGCCTGATACTTCGGCAGCATGGAGAGGAGCATCAGTTCCCTGCCCAGCTTCGGATAGTTGCCCGATTTCAGGAAGAGCGTAGTAGGCTTGAGGGTATATTGATATTTCTTGCCCACATAAGCTGCCAACTGCATCATCTGCAGGTTCTGGAGATAGGCTCCATAAGGAAAGAGGATGTTGATGTTCGGAACGTTCTGAGCCTGCGCATCCGAGAAATTCACGAAGGTAAGGTCGTTGATATACATCGTAGTGATGAATCTACCCATATTCTCCACCTTCTTCTTCTGAGCTTCATTCAATGTCAGAACCGCCTGCTTGGGAGCAAACTGCATGAAATAGAGCGACTCGAAGAACGAGGCTCCGGCACAGTCCCAGTAGCTGACGCCTTCCTCGCAACCGCCATCATCGGGATAACCCTTCAGAAAGGTTCGCAGACATTGCTGCACTCCCTTGAAGGCAGCATCTCGCTGCTTGGCATCTGATTCGCAAATCAAAACAGTTTCCAACCAGTTGCTCGTAATCCAGGTATTCCAGTTGTTGGCATTGTTCTTCCAGCCCTGCGGCTGGTTCAACACTGGTTGCAGGAATCGGCGTTCTATCTCGTTTCTCACCTGATCGCAGAGTCCCTTTTCCTTCCTGTTGATTTCATCTTCCAGCATATAGAGGGTCCATGCAAGCATGCCTGCCGTCTCTGCATTGAAGAGATCTACAGGCTGGATATCCTTTTCAGGATGGTCTTTCGGATAATGTGCCGGGATTCCCCACCAGGGTTCCTTCTCTATAAAATAATGTAAGCCCTTGCGGATAGAGGGCAGAAACCGTCCCCTGCCCTGCATGATTTCTGCCATCACCAGACAGACAAACTGTTTTCTGATACCAAAGCTAGCTTCCTCGTATCGGGTACGGTTACCATTGGTTCGGAACTCGGCAAAAGTTTCAGCAGGGATGGCATTCCAAGGTTTCTTCTGATAGAGATTGCCCAACCGGATATAATCGTTGCGCATCGCCACCGGCACCTGCTTCTGCCAATACTTGTCACCAGCCTTCGGGAAAGGCACAAAAAAAGCCTGGGCTTTCATCAACATGGATGAAAGCACCAAGCCTAATATCATTATCAATTTCTTAGTCATATCGTTTACTTTTTGCGTACAAAGTTACGAAATAATAACAAGACCTAAGTCTAGAAAAAGATAATTTTAGAGAAAATATCGCTTTAAAGCGGTATTTTACGAGAGAGAATTTCACTTTTTCCTCAGTTTATACCTCCAGGACTTACTACTTCCTCAAAGAATTGGCTGTCAATTCCAGAAGGCTCTGCAGATATTCATCGTCTGTATCCTTCTTCATCTTATTCAGCGAAGTGGCGCAGAATTTCTTCTCATCGGCATTCAGCAACTTGCCATATCCCTTACAAAGCTTGACTATCTTGTTGGCTACACCCGTCTGGAGGGTACGTCGAGTTACCTGATTTCCCAAATAAGCGTATTGGTCACTGGCATTCTTAAAGGCAGCACGGAGCGTGTTGAGTTGCACCATAAACTCAGCCGCATCCTTTGGCGGAGTCATCTCCAAGTCATAACTGCGAGCCAGATTCCTGTTATACTTGACGTTGCCCAGGTAAACAAGAGAATCCAAACCTTGAACAGCATTCATCTTATAAGATAATGATATCTTATAAGCTTGCGGATCCTTGGAGTAGAACTTATATACACTGCCCTTTACCGAACGATCCATTCCCTGATACCATACCAAGGCATAAACATATCGCATGGTAGAATCTTTGCTGTCACGGAAATACTGCAGGTTATAGTTGCGGTCTTTGTGAGTACCAAACTCGTAAGTCATGGAATTATCCTTGCCATACCCCACCCGATTCGTTTCAAGACTGAGAGAGCCCGCTTTCTTGGTAAAACTAATATAAGCGAGGCGACTATTGCTCAATAAAGCCTTTTGAAAGGTATCCACCATTTTCTGCTTTCTCTCAGGAATAGCGAACTCAAATCCCTTCATCATACCTATATTATAGGTATTCATCGTGGAAGAAGTAACGAGGTCGTCTTGCAATAAATCCTGTACGAATTTATCAAAAGCCTGGTCGATAGCCGGTATAGGCTTCTGGGCATGGCAAGCCGAAGAGAGCACCATCAGGCAAGCCACAAATGCTAATTTAAAAGTTGTTTTCATATTCTTCTTCTTTTTAATTGTTTCTTGTTAATAAACCTCCTGGTCATCACTCACATGGTCCTCATCATGCACATTCTCCTCACCTTCGAACGAGGCACTGGCAATATCGGCATTGAGCGACTGGGTCTGAAGAGCATCGACGAGATAGAGTTTGAAGAACATTTCGTTCTGCTGTGCCTCCATCTCCCGGAGATGCTCATCGGCAAGCTTTTCCGGCTCTGCCAACAAAGAATCGGTAGCAATATTCTGAGCTATCCAAAGCTTTGGAGGAGCAGGAGCAAACAGATGCTGACGATATTGCCTCTGCTTGTGCTTCCTTGTCTTGGGAAATACGGAATCACCCGACTTTTTTATCTTTTCAGGCATGGAAAGATTGGCATCTGTCGATTTCTCCTCGTGGACAACAGCAGAATCAACATCCTCCTGAATCGTTCTTCCATCGAGTTGAGCCATCTTCGAATCATCCTGATGCCCTGTCTGTCGCCCTATCCAAGGAATGGCAATCACAAAGAGCAGGGCGATGGATGCAGCCATACCTATCGGCAACCATAGGCGACGCATTCGTGCCTTAGTCTTCGGATGAGCATCTTCTACATGATTCTCTGCCTCATAGTCGAGGGGCATCCCCTCATCGAAATATCCAAACATCAGCTGATATTCCTTCAAGTCATCGCTCACATCGGGATGCTGCCGAAACCACTCCCCTAGCAGAACCTCCTCTTCCAGGGAAGTCTCACCAGCCATAAACCGGTCAAGCAACAAACGTATGTCTTTTTCTTTTTCGTTCATATCCTATTTCCTCCTTTATTGATTATACATAAGAGCTATCGACATCTTTTTCTGATTTCCTGCAACATCTGCTTTCTTGCCCTCGAAAGCAAGACTGATACAGATTCAGGGGTGATGCCCACGATTTGCGCTATTTCCTCAGAGCTTTTCTTCTCTACCTGTCGCAGATAAAGCACCTGATATTGGTTGGAGGGCAGCGCCTTGAGGCGTTTTTGGAGCCACTGTTCGTTCTCCGAGTTTTCCACTTCCACATCGGGCGGCGCATAGGGGCTAGGCGACTTATCGAAAGGCTGGGCATCTATCGAAATCATCTTCCGCTTGCGAAAGAAGTCGATGCAAAGATGCTTGGCTATGCAGCCCATCGAACCTTTGGCATGAGCAGCAGACTGAATATCATCCTTGATGGCCCAGAGCTTGAGCATCGCATCCTGTGCGATGTCCTCAGCCTCATCACAGCCAACGCCATAACCCTGACTGATCTGCAAGGTTATCTGCCGCAACTGCGGAACGATATGGATGAATTCATTCTCTGTCATTTGCCCTTTTTTGTTTTATTTGTTCAAAACTACAACATAAACGGAAAAGAAGTGTTTTTCTTAATGGGATTAACCTATATTAACAAGAAAGCCTGGCAAACACCCTTGCCAAGCTTTCTTGATTTAAAAAACTATTTATTACTTATCCATAAACGACAAGCCCTGATAGAACCAGACATTCATCTGGTTGGCGCCACGATGATTCCAAGCATAGTAAGGAATCAGGGTGAGCTTCTGGTTCTTGACAGAAACGGTGCAATCAGCAGCCTGGTCGAGCACCTGAGAAGAGGTCTGGATAGCCTTGACAGAGAAGGCTGGAGCGCCCTTAGTCTCTGTGTTCTCGATGCTGTAGTTATCTACCAGCGAGAATGCAGGCTTCTTGGCCATTACGGCACGGAGCACTGGCTCGTTCTGATTATCCACAGCCTCAGCGCAATATACCAATGGTCCACGCTCTACGGCAACCTTACCCTTATCATCTGCTACCTTGCCATTAGCAACTACTGTACGAACCGGCATATCGAAGTGGATGCGGATGACATCGCCCTTCTTGATGTTCTTGACAGGGAGATAACCCTTGTTGGCATCGAGGTCAGCCTCCACAGCCTTGCCGTTTACGGTTACGCTATAAGCTGGCTTCTCGGCATCGCTATACTTGTAAAGATCGCTAGGCACCACCTGGTTGCGAACCCATCCAGGAATACGGACCAGGAGGTTGGCATTCTTTACGCCGCTCTTCTTCACAGCAATCTTGATATCGCCGTTCCAAGGATACTCGGTAGTCTCCTCCAGAACCACATCCTTGCCATTCACCTTGATGGTAGATGTATTGCCGGCAAAGAGATTCACATAGATATTGTTGTCCTTCACGCCATAGAGATAACCTGGAACAGAAGGGATGAAGCGGCACAAGTTACTCGGGCAGCAGGCACATCCGAACCAAGGCTGGCGGGTGGTGTTGCCATCGGCATTAAACTTATACTTGCCATCGCTTGACAATGGGTTTGGATAGAAGAATCTGCCGCCATCCATGCTCATACCAGAGATGACACCATTATATAAGGTACGCTCCATGCAGTCGATATACTTGCTCTCGCCGTGAAGCAGGAACATGCGCTCAAAGAGATAAACCATAGAGATGGCTGCACAGGTCTCGTTGTAGGCAGTCATGTTTGGCAACTCATAGTTATCACCGAATGCCTCACCGGCATGGCGGGCACCTACACCACCAGTAAGATAGTACTTCTTACCAACGATGTTTTCAAAGATACGGTCAATCACCTTCATATAGGCAGAATCCTTGGTCAGGGCTGCCACATCGGCAATACCGGCATACATATATCCGGCACGCACCGCATGACCTACCGCCTCATTCTGCTCCAGGATAGGAGCCTGACTCTGAGAATATGGGTTGCGGATATGAGTCTTGCCACGATAGTCAAGCAGATACTTAGCCTCATCCAGATACTTCTTCTCACCGGTCAAGGTATAGAGACGAGCCAAAGCCATCTCTGCAATCTGATGACCAGGAACGATGGTAGCCTGTCCTGGATTAGGTCCCACTTCCTTTACCACACAATCGGCATAGCGCTTGGCGATGTTCAGGAACTTGGTGCTACCCGTAGCCTGATAGTGAGCACAGGCTGCATCTACCATGTGACCGAGGTTGTAAAGCTCGTGGCTCGCCTCCTCGTCCTTGACCCAACGCTTATTTCCCGACCACCCGTGTGGATGCTTTGGGTTGATGGTACGGGCGGTATAGAGATAGCCATCTGGCTCCTGTGCCGCAGCTACCACATCGAGCACGCTGTCGATGTAAGCCTTCAACTTCTTGTTCGGATAAGTCTGGAGGATGTAGCTGGCACCTTCGATGGTCTTATACACATCGGTATCATCGAAAGAGAAGCCCATGAACTTGCTTACATCCCACTCCTTGGTATCCAACCCCGGGTGGTTAGGATGCTGCAGGGTATAGGCAGCCATCTCGAAGTTCTTGTAACGGTGCTCGCTCTCACACTTGCTGAAAGCCAATGGCACGGTTACCTCTCGGGCAGCCTTCAGACGGGCACCCCAGAAAGTATTCTGTGAAATCTTCACACTAGTAAAAGGAACCTGAGTAAATGGATAACCATTGCTCAATGTCTTTGCATTCTTCTGCGCCATCGTAGGCATTGCCACGGCTACAGAGAGCAATACTGCAGAAACTAATCTCTTCATATTGATAGGTTTAAAATTTATTATTGTTATATGTTTTGCGGTGCAAAGATAATAATAATTTTCGAATATAGTGTAAATCAGACAATAAAAGATGGGTGCTTATCGTTAAAAAGTAACGAAAGCTCCCATCTTTCACCTTATTTCTGGATTTTACCTCTTTACTTTTAAAAAGCCCTTTTTACTATTTTAGCTTTTTACTTTTTTACCTTTCCAAGATCAGTCCACCCTTAGGCTGCATTTCCACCTTCAGGTTTCCCTTCTTATCCACCTTCACGTTCTTCATCTGCGATACAGGCCAGAGTGCCTTCTTGTCCTTGCTGGCTGTTTCATGATAATAGGTAACACTCTTGCCGGCAAGCATTGGCAGATTCAGGGTGAGTTTCATCACCTGGTCGGTGCCGTTCAAACCTGCCACATACCATTTATCACCATGGCGACGTGCCACAACCGCATATTTTCCAGGATAACCCGCGATGAACTTGGTCTCATCCCAGGTAGTAGGAACGCTCTTCAGGAAATCAATCTCATGCTGAGGAAGCTCAGAAAGATTATTCGGATAGATGGCGATGCACTGGATAGCTGCCTGATTCATGATAGCCGAAGCCATCTCGAAAACATCGGTGGTATAACGGCGATGACGGCTCTTGTTATCCTTAGAGAGATACTTGTTCATGATGGTACCACCCCAATCCATCGCTCCCACAGCATTACGGCAGAATGGATGCATGGTGAGTTCGAAAGCCTCCTGCTTGGCATGATAATCAGAGAAGAATACATTCTCTGAAGCCAGTACAGCCTCGCTCGATACATAGTTAGGATACATGCGCTCCCAACCTCTTGGCAAAGTACAGCCATGGAAGATAACCTGAATGCCATAATCGTTGGCATCGCTGAGGATGTCTTCATACTGCTGCATGGTATGCTGCTTGTCACCACCAAAGAAATCCACCTTGATACCCTTGATGCCGATGCTCTTCATCCAAGCCATTTCCTTCTTGCGGGTCACGATGTTATCCATAATGCCACGAGGTCCCTGAGGTGCATCGTTTGCCACGCCATTGGAATTATACCAGAGCATCAGACTTACATTCTTGCTCTGCGCATACTTGCTCAATTCGGCAATCTTGTCTCTTCCAATTTGAGTATCCCAGAGTGCATCAACCAGCACATATTCAAATCCCATGGTAGCAGCCAGGTCGATGAACAGCTTCTGGTCGTTATAGTTGCAGGAACCATCCTGCCAGATGAGCCAGCTCCAGGCATACTTGCCTGTTCCGTATTTCTGGGAAGCCTCGAATCTTGGCTCCACTACATCGTATGGAATAGTGGTCTCTACCAATGGCTTCAAATCAGAACCCACGGTGATGGTTCGCCAAGGAGTGGACCCCGGAAAGATGAAGGCGCCCGATGTAGAACCTATGCCATCTGCCTCTTTCTCCATCGGGAAGGCTATCTGATAACCCTTTGCTGCATCGTAATCGCTGATATGACAACCCGGATAGTTGCCGTGAGTACCCGTCTCGCTGACCAATACCCAGCCATCGCCGCCTACCTTGAAGAGGCATGGGAAGGTATAGCCATGACCATAGCCGGATTTTGCCGTTAAAGGCTGATCTACCTTGTAATCCTCCTCATAGCTTGGTTTGGTTCGGGCAAAACCAATGAGCGGATCCGACTGTGGACAGAGGTAAGTGGTGGTTACCTTTGGAAGATTGAAGGCTGTCTTCTCTTCGTTTACGATGATATGCTGAGCCTTCAGTTGATCAAAAGTATAACGGAATGCCACGTCATTGTTGCTCACGTTGAAGGTAACCGTCATCGGCTGCTTCTTGCCGTTCAGATAAGTCACGTTGAGCTGGTTGGCATGATAATCTACATGCGAAACCTTGCCGGTACGGAGATCATAGCTCTTCTCCACCTTTGCTTCTTTCTTATTCTGATAGGTCAAGCCCTGACTGAAATCGCCCACATTGGCAAGGAGTCCGAGCTGCGATTCCTCCATCATTCGCTTGCCTGCATAGTCGATGGAATAATAGAGTTTGCCATCGCGGTCTTCCACCACGACATTCAACTTACCATCAGGAGAAGTGATGGTATTCTTTTCGGCATAGGCGCCGATGCCAGCCATCAATGCCAGCGCTACTGCTAAAACGTTTTTCTTCATTTCCGATTGCGTATAGTTTAGTTATGATTATATTTTTGTGATTGCAAAGATACAGAATTTAAACGATTATCATGTCCTCAAATCGATAGAAAAAGTATATAATTCATCATTTTGGCACAAATCATAAAGTTTATGTTACAATACAGACAATCCTTTTGAGAAAACTTTGGTGCGGTCAGTTTTTTATATTAACTTTGCAGCATAATAGCAAAATAAGACAATGGAAAAAACAAAACAGATTCCTTACCGTGCCATCGCCTTAGACTTGGATGGCACCTTGACAAACCACGAGAAGGTGGTCACCCCAAAGACTCGTGAAGCTCTCCTTCAGGCATCAGCCAAGGGAGCAGTAATCATCCTTGCTTCCGGTCGACCTACCTACGGCATCGAACCGGTGGCAGAATGCCTGGAGCTGAACAAGCAGGGAGGATACATTCTTTCCTATAATGGCGGCAATATCGTGAATGCCAAAACTGGCGAAAAACTCTTCTCGCAGTTCCTGCCAGATGAAGTGATACCAGAATTATATGCGTATGCCGAGGAGAACGGTCATGCCCTGCTGGGATATGCCGGCAACGAAATCATCACCGAGATGCCGGATGACCAGTATGTCAAGGAAGAATCACGCATCAACAAGATGAACATTCGAAAGGTAGAGAACCTATTTGAAGCCCTGGAGCCTCATCCAACCAAACTCCTCATGACCGGAGATCCATCGGATATGCTCAAGGCAGAGGAGGAATTAGTGGAAAAGCTGGGAGACAGAATGGATATCTTCCGCTCGGCTCCTTTCTTCCTGGAACTGGTTCCTAAGGGTATCGACAAGGCTAAGTCGCTGAGTCGTCTCTTAACGAAAATCAACCTCACCCCTGCCGATATGATTGCCTTTGGCGATGGCTACAACGACCTCAGCATGCTGAAGCTTGCAGGCATGGGAGTGGCTATGGAGAATGCTGCACCAGAGGTTAGAGCCGAGGCCGACTACGTAACTTTATCGAATGAAGAAGACGGTGTGGCAGCTGCTCTCGAACACTTCAACATGTAAATTCTACCACTTCTTCACTCATAAAGTTCGAATCATTCATATTTCAAGAAATCCCCCTACTTTGGGGGATTTTTTGTTATTCTCTATTGGAAAATTCGTTACTATCAGGTGTTTTTTCGCTATTATTCTGCATTTTTATAGATTTTCGAAAAACAATTATATAAAATCGAAACACATCCCAATGGAAAAGCCCTACCTTTGCTAGGTCAAATCATTTTAGTATGCAGAATATGTGTTCTGCATAAGATGAATTTGAGTGCCAAAAATAAATATCAATGACACAAACAAGACATAGGCAATCCAAAAAAAGATGCGAAAACGCTGGAACTCGCTTGGCGAGACATACTCAAGCAATTGAGCCTATAGGTATTCACTCGGCGAAACACCGAACTGCTTCTTAAAAGCTACAGAGAAATGAGCCGCAGTACTAAAACCAGTCAACACGGCTATTTCAGAAATACTGTACTTGCCTTCACGCAGCCAAGCTGCTGCTTTGTTGAGCTTATACTTACGGAAGAAGATACCAGGTGTCTCGCCAGTGAGTTCCTTAATCTTGTAATTAAACTTCGCCGGACTGATCAGCATGTCGCGACACACGGTAGCCACATTCAAATCCTGCTCCGCAGAACGTTTTTCCATCCATCCGTATAATTCATCCATAAACTTCCGGTTCACCCTAACAGAACCATGATGAAGTTCTACCAGACGCTTTACATAATAGAGTCCGATACCCGTACCCCAACCATACAGATCAGAATCCTGCGAATCAGCCAGCTGGTAATAGCGCTTGAAAACATCCTGCATCCTATCCTCAGCCATCAATTTGCCACTATTGAAGACAGATACCTTCAGAATATCATCGTCAACATGGGCACTTATTCTGATTACACCGCCAGGCGAAGTATGCTTCAAGGCATTGGTAAAAAGATTGCCCATGATTTTCTCCACCTTATCACCATCCAGCCACATCAGGTAGTTACCTTGCTTGATGAC
This sequence comes from Prevotella sp. Sow4_E9_plate, assembly GCF_052116205.1. Classification (NCBI taxonomy): domain Bacteria; kingdom Pseudomonadati; phylum Bacteroidota; class Bacteroidia; order Bacteroidales; family Prevotellaceae; genus Prevotella; species Prevotella sp. Sow4_E9_plate. Next base: position 33,526 of record NZ_JBQKLN010000026.1, read on the forward strand.
CAGTTCCAGTTTAATGCCTTTCACCCTGGCAGATTCTTCAAAGGAAGCTACCTGCTGACGCAACTCTTTCGCAGCATCAACCTCTACAACCCTAAGGCGCAGCTCATCGGTCTCCTGCTGGTTAAAGTCGAGCATCTGGTCGATAAGCCTCAGCATTCTATTCACACTTTATACAGACATGATTCAGGATGCGATGCACCGAATCGGGCAAAGCCTTGTCGGCATTCAGCATCATCAGCGGACCGGCAATGATGGTGAGAGGGTTACGAAATTCGTGCGAGATATTGGCAAAGAATTTCATATTCATCTCCTTGGCACGCTTCTCGCGCTCTGTTTCACGCTGTTCTTCCAGAAGACAAAGATGATTGGTACGGGCCTTCAGATAGAGCCTGTTGAAAGTATAGAGCACGAAAACGATGATACCAAAATAGAGCAACCATGCCGCTGACGACCACCAAGGAGCCGGCTTGATGATAATCTCTATCTTACGCTCTGCCAATGCAGGACGGTTCATGGAAGAAATCAATCGCAGATGGAAGGTGTATTTACCTGGTGCCAGATTGGAATAATGAGCCACACATTCGTAAGTAGGTGCCTGCCAATCCTTATCATAGCCCTCTAACCGATACTGACACAACAATGCCGAGCGACGACTGAAGGAAGGATAATAGAAACTAAACTTCAAGTCGTTCTCATCATAAGTAAAAGTATAACGGCTCAAACGCGATACTTCATCGGTAACGGCAAGCACCTTACCTTCTTGATTCTTCACCTCCAAACCAAAGATATTGAGCATCTTGCTGGCATGGGTACCAACATAGGTTCGCAGGAAATCAGTATTCATAGCCTGAGGAGGCATGAACTTACAACCGTCAGAACTGCCAAACACAACACTACCGTCAGGAGAAAGACAAACAGAATTGGCATAGAACTGCCAGTCATCCTGATCCTGGCTAGCCGATAGAAGACTGCTCATCAGGAAGGTTTTGTTGGCATGCGTCAAGAAGAAGGCATTTCTCATCCTGGTAACTCAGACCTGCCGGTTGGCATCTTCTAACATCGCTTCTATATGCTCATCGCTCAACAATAGATTCACACGGCGCATATACTGCTTCTTCATATCCATGAAATAAAGTCCATCCCGCATCGTGCCCAACCACAGATAGCCATACGAATCCTGCCTTACAAAAGCAGGGTCCATATTGCCATTATGAGGCATTCCCGCCACCTTCAGCTCCTTCAGCTTACCGGTCTTGGGAGAGAAGATTGCCAGATGCATACCCGCCATAAACAGCATGATATCGCCATTGCTTTATAATGGTTTTCTTTATCATGGCGACAAAATTACACATTATTATCGCATAAACAAAAATTAAATCAATTTATTTTGTGATTTCTTCAAATTAAAGTATCTTTGCAGAAATAATCAGACAGGATGACAAATCCTGTTGTAACAACAGACACAAAAGCATATCAGCAGTTATGTTACAACTAGATAATTTCTATAAGGCTCGCTTCGTGCTGAGCCAAGTGATCAGAAAAACTGAGCTGGTTCGTACACCAAGAATCAACCCAGAGAGTGATGTATATCTGAAGCCGGAATGCCTTCAGAAGACGGGTTCGTTTAAAATACGTGGTGCCTACTATAAGATTTCACAACTCACCGAAGAAGAGAAGGCGAAGGGAGTGATAGCTTGTTCGGCTGGCAACCATGCGCAAGGTGTGGCACTCGGGGCTACCGCTATGGGAGTAAAGAGCCTCATCTGTCTGCCAGAAGGTGCTCCTATCTCGAAGGTAGAAGCTACCAAGCGACTGGGTGCCGAGGTTTGCCTGGTGCCTGGAGTCTATGATGACGCATACCAGAAGGCATTGGAACTGAAAGATGAATGTGGCTACACCTTCGTTCATCCGTTCGATGATGAACATGTGATTGCCGGTCAGGGAACCATCGGACTGGAACTTCTCGACCAGTTACCTGATGTAGATGCTGTAGTTGTACCTGTTGGTGGTGGCGGTTTGATTTCTGGTATCGCCTTTGCCATCAAGTCATTAAATCCTAATGTCAAGGTTTATGGTGTTCAGGCAGAGGGAGCAGCCAGTATGCTTCAGAGTCTCCACGACCACAAGCAGGAAAGATTACCATCCGTAGCTACCGTAGCCGATGGCATTGCCGTAAAGGAACCGGGAAAACTCACCTTCGAGACCTGCTCCAACTACGTGGACGAAATTGTTACCGTGAGCGAGGATGAGATCTGTGCAGCCATCCTGAAACTCATAGAGAGTGAGAAGATGGTAGCCGAAGGCGCTGGTGCAGCTAGCGTGGCAGCCGTGATGTACAACAAGGTACCAGTCAAGGGAAAGAAAACCATCTGCGTGGTGAGCGGCGGTAACATCGACGTAACCATCCTGAACCGTGTCATCAACCGTGGATTGGTGAAGAGCGGACGTCTCTGTACCATCGAGATGGAGCTGGACGACAAGCCGGGCGAATTGGTTGAGGTAGCATCCGTCATCGCAAGCCTGGGCGGCAACATCACGGGAGTTCATCACGACCGTTCTGCCAATCGCAACAAGGTGAATGCCTGCGTACTCCGACTCACCATGGAGACCCGCGATTCTGCACATGTCAAGGAAATCAAGGAAGCCTTGGAACAGAAAGGCTTTCATCTCTGGATTGTATAGCGATAAGCTATAAATCGTAAACTACAAATTATTAATTATAAATAAAGATTATCATGAACGCAATTCACACAGACAATGCGCCTGCAGCTATCGGTCCATATAGCCAGGCTATCGAAGTAAACGGTTTCGTATTTGCATCAGGTCAGATTCCTATCGACCCAGCAACAGGCAATTTCGTAGAGGGTGGCATCAAGGAGCAGACTCGTCAGAGCCTCACCAACGCCCAGAACATCCTGAAGGCAGCCGGTACCGACCTTTCTCACGTAGTGAAGACTACTGTATATCTGAACAGCATGGACGATTTCGCAGCCATGAACGAGGTTTATGCCGAGTTCTTCAGCCAGCCATACCCAGCTCGTTCAGCCGTAGCCGTAGAGAAGTTGCCTAAGGGTGCATTGGTTGAGGTAGAAGTATTGGCTGCCAAGTAAATCTCCGCTTCGACAGTATAAACATTTCGAAGAAAGAAGATTTTGATGGGAACTACAATCACATTCAAGAATCTAACGATAGGCTATCGCTCGAAGCATCAGCTCAGAGCGGTAGCCTCATCTATTCATGCCCCACTCCAGGAAGACGAACTGACCTGTCTCATCGGAGCCAACGGAGTGGGCAAATCTACCTTGCTCCGCACCTTATCTGGATTCCAGCCACCCCTTGATGGAGAAATCCTGATTCAAGACAAACCTCTATCCGATTATTCAGCCCGCGAACTCGCCCAGGAAATAGGTGTAGTTCTCACTAACCGTATGGATACTCCCCAACTATCCGTTCAGGAAATCATCGGCATCGGCCGTTCTCCCTATACCGGCTTCTGGGGAACCTTATCCTCGGCAGATCAAAAGATAGTAGATGAAGCCATCCGGCAGACAGGCATCCAGCACTTAGCCTCCCGTTCTATCACAGAGTTAAGCGATGGCGAGCGCCAGAAGGTGATGATTGCCAAAGCGCTGGCTCAGCAAACCAACCTCATCATCCTGGATGAGCCTACCGCCTTCCTCGACTTTCCGAGCAAGGTGGCAACCCTCCAGATGCTCCGTCGCCTTGCCCACGAGCAGCATAAGTCTATCTTATTGTCAACCCATGATGTGGAACTGGCCCTGCAGATTGCCGATCAGCTCTGGCTGATGGAAGAAAACCATCTCTCCATCGGCACCCCAAAAGAGCTTGCAGAAGACGGCTCGTTATCCAGATTCATCGACCGGGATGGCATCAGATTTGATGTAGAGAAGATGAGAGTAGAATTATCTTCTACATTTTCATAGTGCAATTTCCTACCGCTTATTCTCTGTATCAAACCGCATAATCCCATCTCCCCGCATCATAGCCTCTATTAAGTAAAAACGCATTTTGATATTTCGGAGTTTTTGACTATATTTGCATCAGAAATCCAACAGATTTCCATGACAGGAAAGTCTGAAACTAGAAATCTATCATACTAAATAAGAAAATCAGCCATCCAGCAACATTCCGTTGCCAATTGGCTGATTTTTCATTTTTTATCCGTTCGCTATCGAAATTCATCTATCGGGATGCCATCTGGGAAAGATTGGAAGCGAATACATTTTGAGATAATTATCTATCACCCATCACGATTTACACACATTACAGACTCTAACATACTCATATACAGATATTTAAATAGCGTGATAGATACTCCGAAAAGCGGAAGTATCCATCACGCTATCCATCACGATTTAGCGTTATCCATCACGATTTTCGCACCACCAGATACCGCATGCCATCGTTGAAACGCTTGCGGTGAATGGATGGCATCTGAGAAAGTTTGCGGCCAAAGGTGATGAGATTGCTCAACTTCAACGATGAACCGATGTGACTCTTCAGTTCCTGGAAAATCTCGGCTGCCGTAAGATACTCACCCTGCTTGACATCATCGGTCACGTCGAAATAGAGATTGAAATACTGGTCTACCGGAGAAACCACCTCAAACTTCCTGTTGTTCGCCATGATCAGCCGGGTCTGTTCCGCATCAAAATAAGTCTTCTCGCCTGCCCGTAATGCAGAAAGCGCCTGCGCATAAAGCTGTTCATAATTCGGACGCTGGCTCACATCGATAGGACCCGTGAGCTCCACACCCAGAAAACGGCGATTACCGGAAGGATCGGAGAGGATATCCTCCATATTACTCGTAGCGATAAAAGACGCCATTCTCGGAAATTCCTGTACATGACTGCCATACGGAGGTTTTATCTTGACACTCGGCAACTGGATGATGTTCTTCAGGAATCCCTGCTGCACCTGAGGAGAAATCTGGTTGAACTCATCCAGGTTGATAACCAGCGACTGGCACATCGCCTGAAGCACCTGCCGTTTCTCTGACAATACGAGATTATCATTATACCCCCATTGCAACTCCGGCGGAACCAGAGACCGGCAGAAAGTACTCTTGTTGTAGCCCTGCTTGGAGATGAGAAGTGGTGCCACAGAGTTGCCGTATTTGCGATGACTGTAAGCACGCCACTGGTCAACCATCGCCAGGAACCAGGTATAGAACCAATCCTCCCAATAAGGATTATCAGTAGGCACCGTGCGCGCCAAGGCACGGATATGATCCTTACCGTCCCACTTCCCCTCACACTTGAACAGGAAGTTATCTACAGGATTATAGGTAGAAAGAAGATCCGACTCCAGATAATTGCGCACATCCTTGATGCTCACACGGATGTTGGCGAGCTGTACCTCCAGCGTCATACGCTTCTGCACACGGGCATCCACTGGCTGATAGCCCCAATAATCCTTTTCCTTTGGCCTATATTCTGTGCATTTCATTACCGAATTATAACGGAAATCATATTTCTTACACAGAAATCCGATCATACTCATGATATTGTCACTCAACTCCTTACGGTCGTTATCCACACCTCCGGAAGAGTGGTCAGCCTCTTTCTCATCAACGCTCTCCACAGGTTTTTCTGCGCCATGAAAGACTTCATTCAACGTCAGGGGCAAGGCATCTTCACGATAATAAGGAAAAGAATCTCTTGTCATCAGAAAATCGGAAAAGATAGAAGGCTCGGGCATCTGCATCTTTGCCTTTACTAGCGTCTGATAAAGCGGAGCAAAGGTCAGGAAGGCCTGCTTATAAATCCTGTCGGCAGCAACCTCCTCATCAGGTAACGTCCCCTTTGCCAGCGCATATTTCGCCAGAACATGCAGACTGATGCCATCGGCTCCCACAAAGGCTGCAAGAGTAGAAGGCAGACTGGCTACTTTCTGCTTGATGGCATCCACACCTCCATCCTCATTTATATCAACAAACGTAAGCAGCAGAACGCCGTTGTTTTTCTTCATCTTCAGGAGTCCATTCTCCGATTTCTGAAATTCTGCCGCAGGGTGAACATGCATCCAGGTTGGCATATCCTTATACCCATCATAACCATTCATGAGATAAGGTACATATTCACGGAAGTTCTCCACGGTATTCCTGGCGTCATCGTTTACGATGCGCCCCAGGAAACGTTCCAGACTCTTGGTACTTACCAGGAGCTGGTTCTTTTTATTTCTATGTGTTATGGTAAATTTCATTATCTGTCATTTTAAAAAGTTTATCGACACGAGACACTTTGTTTCATACCATGAAACAGTTTGTTTCAAGCCTAGAAACACTCTGTTTCACCCTGTGAAACAAACCGATACGTTGCATTCCCGCTTTCGATACATCGGCAGGGGATTGTGCTTTATTCGTAAACGAATCCGATTTCTTCTGCATAATGATCATAGGCAGGTTCCCCATAACCATATTCAGCAAAGACTTTCTTCACCTGCTCCTGCATTTCCGGCGTAAGATGTTTCTCCCCCCGATGTACACGATAATAGGTAGTACGGTTGCCCAGAACATCCATGACGCGGTACTTGATGGTCTGCATTTCGACATGTTTTACCTGGTCGTAGAGATGGGAAAATCCCCATGCTGCCTTGAACTGGTACACACGCATGAAATGGGAACAAGATGCATGGAGGTTTGCATCGGGATAAACAGCATTTCCGGCAGTAACATCATCGGGTTTGAACTTTGCCGAGATGAATCGGATGCATTCTGCTGCCCGAGGACAATCGGCATTGAAGCAGTACATCCAATGATAATCTACCAGACTTTTGATAAACGCAGGATCATTAAGATTTAATTCCATAAAAAATAAATTTTTAATTAAACATTAGGTTTCGCAGTGGTTATTGCCATTGTGGAATCTGTGTTGTCAACACTCCGCAAAGATACAAAATTTTAAAGCCAGATGCAAGCTTTGTCCCGAAAACTTTCATCTTTGTCCCGAATCACGTGCATAAAAAAAGCACTTTCAGCAAGAAGATAAGCTGAAAGACGTGATGGATAAAGGCAATAAGTGATGGATAGCATGATGGATTTTGTAAACATTTCGGCTATCTATCACGCCATACAAGAGAGACAACCACCTCATTATCAAATGATTAAAAATTCAAAAAGAGAAAATGTGAGGGATGTGAGGGATAAAAAGAGAAAAAACGATTTCCGTTTTTGTTGTTCTCTTATTATCCTGAACGCCAAATCGGTAAACTTTTTAAATTCTGCCTAAACCTGTCCTCTTCCAAAAGCCCAGAAAATGAGGGCGGCAGAGGCTGGTGCAGCATGTGTTCCTACATACTGGCGCATTTTGGGTAATAAAACTGAAGCCACTTACTCTCCATTAACGACCGCTTGTAATCTAAAACTTGCCCATTACCCCCAAACGCCGAAAATCCCATTTGCAACTTGTAGAAAAAATGGCTAAATTTGCAAGGAAACATTAATACATTTATAGAAAAAACAAGGTTACTAATTATTTAATAGATAAATACAATGAGAAGATTAGTTTATTTATTAGTGCTATTTGTTATGTTTATAACATCAGCCAGGGCAGAGATTTTTTATTCTACACTTAAAATTGGTGAACAAACCACACTAAATGCCTATGCTTCACCTTCCTCCAATCATTATATCAGCAAGTATGAATGGCGGTTTCCTTCAGTTTGTGTAACAGCCGCAGGAGGAGGCTCCAGGTTCGATAGCTATTGTACAATATTGGCAACGGGAGCAACCAAGTACGTTGCAGGTGGACGGGTAGAGGTAAAATGCCATGTCTACCAAAGGGAATATGGGCATTCAATAGACACGCCGTTGACAACTGTGACATTCGTAATAACGGTGAATGAAAATGGAGGCGGAGAGATAGAAGGGGGAACGGATATCAAGCTGGTCAGCTCCTCGCCAAAAGATGGAGACACGGATGTCGATGTAAACGTGAAACCTGTGCTACAATTCAATCAGGCGGTATCATATGTGAGCAACAAGCCTATATCCCAATGGATCAGGCTAGAAACAGACTATGGTTCAAAAATATACGTTGACAGCCATTTCGCAACCAATATAAAAGCCGATGGAACATCAGAAACCCAGGTAACCATCACACCTCAGAAGACACTTGAGGCTGGCACTCACTACACGCTGATTATACCAGCTGGTAGCCTTAAACTCAGGAATGGATCTCAAAACAGCAACGAACATAGGATAGGATTCACAACGAAGGATGTAAACACATCGATTGCCAACCCTGTCTTGAAAGAAAGCAAGAAAGGTCAGGTATACGACATGAGTGGCCGGCGCCTGAATGCTCCTAAAAAGGGCATCAACATCATCAATGGTAAGAAATATATCTGTAAGTAATAACGAATTTAAAGCTGAGCTATCGGCATGACGGGCACAAATCATGAAAAAAATACATTTTTCTTTAATGGCGTTTCTCATCGCCTTGTTGACAATGTTTTCTTTTACCGCTTGTTCTTCGTCTAGCGAGAATGAAGATGAAATTGAAGAAACAAAATCCGGTATTGAGGGATATTGGATTTGTTTAGAAAGCGTTCGTCAAAATGTAAAAAATGCCTATAATTACAATCCAAACGACTATACCGAAATTTTATATTTTGGAGCTTATTGGTCTGATGGCGTTTTATGGGGAGGTGGTGAAAGTTGTATTTATTTATGGCATTTTATTAATGCCAATACTGTTCAGCGCATTTGTTTTCAGATATACCAAAACAAAAATGATAATGCCTTTTATAAAGAAACAAATACTCAATATCCATTTTATCTTGCAGAATTTTCTGATAGGTATATATATACCTATGTTATTGCTAATAATAAAATTGTTTTATCAAATGGAGATTTGATTACTCTTTTGAATGGAAAACTTTATTGGGATGGGCAAATGAATGGATATGAAAGAGTGAATGGTATAAAAATAAAATAAGTGCCTTGAACCTTTCCTAGAGGAAGGTGACAGGTCTCGACAGGAAACTAGACAAGCAAGGAGGGGGATTACTGAATTTTAATGTTTTCCCCCACCTTGATTTTCACTTCATAGAAACTGGAACCATATCCCAGCCAATAACCCAAAGCACCCTGAACATTCGACTTCAAATTGGAGTTGACAGGCATCAGGGGAATTCTGGACAAGGCTGCCATATCTTCGAAACTGCGCCAAAAGGCATAACCTTCCTCACCTAATGAAGAAAACTTTACCCTTACTATTTCATTCTCCTTAAAAAAAGGAGTAAAATCTTTCTGTAGATTATCCCTACCCCGTTTTACCGAAATTCTTCCCTCTTCTCCTATCATTCCATCGTCAAAAAGGCCTAATTCAGCAGAATACATTTCGTTCTGATTTCCTACAGTCTGCGTAAAAAGTTTGCATTTTCCTCGATAAGACGTATAGGCATAAAGTTGGAAAAGACTATCTACATCAGTAGGTTCTACACGAAAGGAATCAATTTTTGCAGACACCGGAATACGGGTCGTTGCTTCTGCCACCTTGCCATCCGAAGCCTCTACCCTCAAGACATACTCCCTTCCTTCCACGCCACGCATATCAAAAGTGGTATAGATAAAAGGTGGAAAATATCTTTTATCATACCTCCCCGCCAAGACCTCTGTTCTTTCACCATCAGAAATGGTAATTTTCGCCCATCTGTCCATATAGCGAGAAAGGCTGTCTAATGACAGTTCATCCTTACCCAAAGGAATCGTTTTAGTCAGTTTTACGATAGGAAAACCACCAGCATCAATCCACCCTTCAACTACCAATTGCGATTCATCTGACGTAGAAACATCCTGGCTACATCCTCCAAATATAAAAGATAAAGCCAAGACGATTATGACAAGACTATTGTGACTGATTTTCATAAGCAGATGTTTCAAAATTTACAATAATAATTGATAGAAGGCATAATAGGCATCAAGAACTTAAAACCATTATATCTCACATGATTATCATACACCTTGATACGATAGAACAAATCATTTCCGTGCATCGTAACATTATAAAGCGAGAAATTTATTCCGCTACGAACGCTGCCCTTCGTTGCAAAATCATAACTTACCGACAAATCAAGACGCATATAAGGTTTTACCCTATCTCCATTATGAGGTCCATATTCCGTTACAAGATTGCCCGACATTAAATAAGCATAATTCACTTTAGTATAAGGGGTTCCGGAAGCCAGCACATAGGTTGAGCCTAAACTGACACGGCGATTTATACGATAAGTAGCTACGGCATTCAGCTCGTAAATACGTTCATGCCCGGCAGGATACCATCCCTGATATTGTTCGCCATCAAACTTTCGCATGGCGCGCCCCAAGGAACCACTCAGCCATCCCGTCAGTTTTCCCCTTCGTTTTTCAAGGAGAAGATTTAATCCATAATTGTAACCCTTGCCATGCAACAAGGAGCCATCAAAAGAATAAGAAGAGAAAAGGATATCAAACATATTGCTATTGTTCTCTATCTGGTTCATCAACCATTTATAATAAGTTTCCACACTCAACCGGTATTCCTTTTCGGCAAACCAGAATTCACCTTGCAAGGCAGCATGATAGGCATATTGCGGACGATGATTCTGATCGGCAGCAAACCAGAATTCGGTGGGAAGTCCAGCCGAAGAAAAGCCAGTCTGAAAAAGATACTGGTTACGGATGCCCAAATTGAGATTCAGTTTGGCTGATTGCGACAGGTCGTAATTAAACTTAAGATGAGGTATAACCCGATAAAAAGATTTCTGACAATGATAACCAGAGACTCTAGCACCCAGTTCCATCAAGAGATTTTCTCCCAAAGGTTGAGGTCGGCGCCTTTCAGATAGCAGCATTTCGCAACAATCAGTCTTTTCCATTGCTCTACCAGTTCCGGCTTGCCTCCGCATTTCAAGTTTCTGATTTGCAGAATCATCGAGTCGGGCTGGCTTTGCATCATCTGCTGATGCTGGGTTACAAACTCATCGATGGGTCTGTACCAGGAGTCATCCTCCTTTTTCTCTGAGGAGCACGCTGCCAGCAGCATCATGCATCCCATCAGCCATAGCCAGGTATATTTTTTCAGTTCTGTCATAAGTCTGTTTGCTTTTAGGTTGGTTTTTCGGGAAGATTATGATTCTCCCCTCGTTTTCTTATCGGCAATATACATACCCATCAGGATGCAGGCAGCACCCACCAGGAAATAAGGGGTGATTTGCTCATCAAGTACCCACGAAGCGAAAATCATCGTCGTTATCGGATTGAAATACACCCAGTTGGTTGCCTTTACCGTTCCGAGCTTGGAGATGCACCAGTTCCACGTCAGGAAGCAGATCATGGAAGCCAGACAGCCCAGGAAGAGCAGATTGCCGATAACCTGCGGACGGGTAAAGACTTCCAGAGGAGGAAAGCCCGGGATGATGAGATAATAAGGCAAGATGGTGAGTACGCCATAGAAGAAAACCTTTCTCGTAATGAAAGCTGCACTATAATCTCCCGTTACCGACTTCATCAGGAGCGAATAGATAGCCCAGCACATGCAAGCCGTAAACGCCAGAGCATCACCTACCGGAGAGAGATGGAGCACAAATCTGCCGTTCAATACCACGATGATCATACCCACAAATGCCAGAAGAGAACCCAGCAGCTGGACGATATGAATGCGGTTGGAATCCTTATAGACCATACGCACCAGCAGGGTGGCGAAGAGCGGACAGGAACACACAATGAGCGAGGTATTGGTGGTAGTGGTGAAGTTCATCGCCTCGTTCTCGCTACAGAAATAGAGCGAACCGCCCGTAATGCCCAGTAACGCCATCTTTAACTCATCCTGCCAGGAATCGGCAAAGAGACGGCGATGGTTGAAAGCCAGCATCAGTATGTAGGCGATACTGAAGCGCAGGGTAAAAATCTGGGCAGGCGACAGCCCGTTCAGCATCAATACCTTGGTAGATACGAATGTTGTTCCCCATATAGCCACCGTCAGGAAGGCGATCAGGTGATAGAATATGTTGCTATTTTGAGTATTCATCATAAATTTTCATTTTTATTTTGCAAAATTAAGACTTTTCTGTGGATAAACCAAGAGTTCTACTTGATTTTTTGTATCTTTGCAGCATGATTTTTCATTCCATAGACCAAGCCCTGCTATCAGGCATTGACATTCCCGAGCGCATGAACAATCCGCTCGATTATCAGCCTCATCCTCTTTGCATCGCCGTATGCAAGGAGCTGCAAACCTATCTATCGGAGCGTGAAGACTGGCGAGAGGAGATAGATAAAGGAAAAATGTTTGGCGTACTCATCGTTGAGAATGCCCAACCTGCATCAGGTGCCCCAGAAATAGGTTATCTTGCCGCCTATAGCGGACAGATAGGAGGAAGAAGCGACTGGGACGACTTTGTGCCTGCCGTTTTTGACTATCTGCAGCCCGACGGATATTTCAAGACCCACGAGGCTGAAATATCCGGCATTAACCAGAGCATCAGGAAATTGGAAGCCAACACCCACATGAAGGAAGCCAAAGGTCTCATCCTGCAACTGCAGGAAGAGCGGAAGCATACCATCGCTGCCTATCAGGAAAAGATAAAGAAGGCGAAGGCAAAACGTGATGCCCGACGGGAAGCAGGAAGTCTCAATCCGGAGGAAGAGGCTGAAATGGTAAAGGAAAGCCAGTTTATGAAGGCAGAACTACGCCGACTCAAGAAATCGCTTTCCGAAAAGACCAGCCTTGAAACGGAATACGAAGCCTATCAGGCGGATATTCTTAGCCTGAAGCAACTGCGCAAGACATTATCTGATGCCTTGCAGCAATGGCTGTTTTCGCAGTTCCGCATGCAGAATCATGAAGGCGAGAGCAAAGACCTGCTGGAGATTTTCAGAGATGCAGCCCTCAGGGATTATCCGCAAGCCACTATTGCAACGAGCAGAATAGCAGCCCTGAAGATGGTGCCACCTGCCGGAAGTGGCGAATGCTGTGAGCCTAAGCTGCTGCAGTATGCTTATTCTCTTGGCTACAAACCCTTGCAGATGGCTATGTTCTGGTGGGGAGAGAGTCCGAAGGAGGAAATCCGTCATCATCTTCACTTCTACCCAGCCTGCAACGGCAAGTGCAAGCCGATATTGCAATGGATGCTGCCAGCTTCCACCTTCGAACCGGCTGCCGTAGACCTCTCTCTATATAATAAGGTGGAAACGCTTTATGAGGATAGAGAAATTGCGGTCATCCATAAGCCCGAAGGATTGCTGTCTGTACCGGGAAAAGACGCAGCCCAGCCTTCCGTCTACGCCCTGATGCGCAGCAAATATCCGGAGGCTACCGGTCCGCTAATCGTTCATCGCCTGGACATGTCAACCAGCGGCGTGATGATGATAGCCAAGACAGAGTTTGCCTATCATCGGCTGCAGAAAGCGTTTCTGAATCATCAGATACAGAAGAAGTACGTTGCCATCATTTCGGGAAAGGTTATTCCTGAAAAGGGAATCATCTCGCTTCCTCTAATGCCCGATTATCTGGACCGTCCCCGTCAGATTGTAGACCATGAGCAGGGCAAGGAAGCCATCACGGAGTATGAAGTACTGGAACCTGTCGACGATTCCCATCTCCGAATAGCTCTCTATCCGAAAACCGGCAGAACCCACCAGCTCAGAGTGCATTGTGCCCATCAGGAAGGACTGAAAGCGCCCATCCTCGGCGATCCGCTCTACGGCAACGAGAAGGCTGCCCGACTGCATCTCCATGCAGAAGAAATAACCTTCGAGCACCCATTGACTGGAAAGAAAATGACCATAACAAGAAAGGCTGATTTCTAAATCTGATTTAGGCACGGATTAAGCTGATTTAGGCACGGATTACACGGATTTATGGCGCTAATGTGAATAAAGCGTATTTATAGTATCATAAAAAAATCCGTGTAATCCGTGCCTAAAAAATTAAAAAGCCGTGCCTAAAAGTTTACCCCGTTTCCTTTCAGACAAAGAACATCACGATGACCTGGGCTATCACCACTCTGATGAACATGCCGAGCGGATAAACCGTAGCATAACTGATGCTAGGCGTATCGCCATCCAGCGTCTCGTTGGCATAAGTCAAAGCCATCGGATTCGCCATACTGCCACAGAGAATGCCGCAGATGCTTCCGAAGTCGTACTTCTTGGTCTTCAGGATGATAAGGCCCACAATAACTACAGGCACTACCGTGATGAGGAAGCCGATGCCTACCCACATCAAGCCTTCTGGACGAACCACCGTCTCGAAGAACTGTCCACCTGCCGACAAGCCCAGACAACCGAGATAGAGGGCAAGACCCAGTTCTCTCAGCATCAGGCCCGCACTACGGGTCATATAAGAGATGAAATGCACACGAGGTCCGAGCGCACCAATCAGAATACCCATCACGATAGGACCACCCGCAATACCCAGACGCACCGGAGCCGTCATTCCCGGAATGTCCAGAGGAATGGTTCCGATGGCAAGTCCGAGGATGATTCCGAGGAAGATGGCGCCCAGGTTAGGCTCGTTCAAGGTCTTCACGGCATTTCCCAGGAACTGCTCTACATGGTCGATACTCGTAGGGTCGCCCACCACCGTCAGACGGTCGCCGTACTGCAGACGGAGGTCATCGGTAGCCAGCAGACGGATATCACCACGCAGCACTCGGCTCACGTTGACGCCATAGGATTTTCTCATCTGCAGGCTTCCCAGTCGCTTGCCGTTCAGTCCCGGACGGGTCATCACGATGATGCGGCTTTCCACCTTTGCATCAATCGCATTCCAGTCTACCTTATCATTATTCCACTCCTTGTTCACCTTTTTTCCGAAGAGAATCTGCATCGCCGAAACCTCATCCTTATTGGTAACCACGAGCACATTATCATTGGTATGGAGAACCGTATCAGCCTGAGGCACAATCACCAGCTCTCCTCTCCATACACGTGAGATGATGAACTTGCGATGGGTCATCATCGAGATTTCGGCGATGGTATTGCCATTGAGTGCCGGGTTCACGATGACGTACTGTCCGATGGCTGTATGGTCGTCTTCATCGGCACGTCGGATTTCCAGGTCAGCCGGCTTGACGAAGAGCTTGCGCAGGAACATCATCGCCAGGATGACGCCCACCACACCCAGCGGATAGGTGACGGCACAGCCCAGGGCTGCCCCACCACTAGGCAATCCCAACTGCTGCAGCGCCTGCTGGGCAGCACCCAGAGCCGGCGTATTGGTAGTAGCACCACAGAGAATGCCCACCATATCAGGCAGGCTCACGGGCAGCACCAGGCACAGGGCGAGCGAGAAAACGGTTCCCACGGCGATGACAGCCAGGCTCCAGAGATTGAGCGAGATGCCCTCGTGGCGCATCGAACCGAAGAAGTTAGGACCCACATAGAGTCCCAGCACATACACGAACATGGTGAGTCCGAAACTCTCGGCAAACTCCAGCATGTTCTCATCGATGGTGAGTCCGAGATGACCCGCCACGATACCCACGAAAAATACGAAGGCTATGCCGAGGGAGATTCCCTTGACATGAATCTTGCCCAGGGCAAGCCCCAAAGTACAAATCAATGAAAGAATGACGATGCCCTGCACCGCCGAATGCACGTTGATTAAATTATCAAACCACATAATATAGTCTAATCTATTCTCTAGATAATGTTCAAATTATTTAAATCCGGTGCAAAGGTACATTAAAATACGAATACCACCAAAAGAAATCCGGCTTTTTCTTCTAAATATTTGCCATAAAAGCAGAATTAAAAGAAAAAATTCTGAAATACTCAAAGTTTTTTTGTAACTTTGCAGTCGTTTTAAATAGAAAAAATGAAAGATATTTGTTGTATCGGTCACATTACCAAAGACAAGATTGTGACCCCGAATCGTACTGTATACATGGCAGGCGGAACTTCCTTTTACTTCGCCTACGCCATCAACCAGTTGCCCAAGGATGTGAGTTTTTCACTCATCACGGCAATGGACCCAACAGAGAAAGAACCTGTTGAGAAGATGCTCGAAGCCGGCATCGACGTTACGTTGAACCCTTCCCGCAACACGGTTTTCTTCGAAAACATCTACGAAGAAGACCAGAACAAGCGCAAGCAGCGTGTACTTGCCAAGGCTGATCCGTTCACCATCAGGCAGCTGGAGCATGTAGAGGCCAAGGTTTATCATCTGGGCAGTCTGCTGAGCGATGATTTCTCGCCAGAAGTAGTGGCTTATCTTGCCGGCAAGGGTAAGGTTTCCATCGATGTGCAGGGCTATCTGCGCGAGGTGAGAGACGAGAAAGTTTACGCCATCGACTGGAAGGACAAGCTTGATGTACTCAAGAACACCTACTATCTGAAGGTGAACGAGACGGAGATGGAGACCATCACGGGGCTGAAGGAGCCACGCGAGGCCGCCAAGCTGATTCATTCCTGGGGCGTTACCGAGGTAATCATCACCCTGGGAAGCGAGGGTTCTCTGATTTATGTAGACGACACGTTCTACGAGATTCCAGCCTATGCTCCTCATGAGGTGGTGGATGCTACCGGATGCGGCGACACCTATTCTGCCGGTTATCTCTACAAGCGACT
This sequence comes from Prevotella sp. Sow4_E9_plate, assembly GCF_052116205.1. NCBI lineage: Bacteria > Pseudomonadati > Bacteroidota > Bacteroidia > Bacteroidales > Prevotellaceae > Prevotella > Prevotella sp. Sow4_E9_plate. Next base: position 50,102 of record NZ_JBQKLN010000026.1, read on the forward strand.
GCAGGGTGCCACTCCTACCGAGGCTGGCAAGTTTGCGGCTGCCATGTGCACCATCAAGCTGGAGCACAACGGTCCGTTCAACCGCACCATCCAGGACGTAGAACGCGTCATGAAATAAATTTTAGATAATTTATCCTATTATCTTCTTATTTTTGCCTGAATTGGTGTAACTTTGCATCCAATTATGGAACAGATTTCACCAATTCAGGCATTATTGCAACAACGCACCCTGCTCCAGCTGGAGTATTATACCGAGAAAGAAGCCTTCCGCAAGCTCACCGAACAGATGGGAATGCAGCGAAAGGTGAAACGAGGTGACGCCTGGTTCCCGCTCCGTGTGGGAAAAAGCTTTTATAATTCGCTGAACCAAACAGCCATTGAGGTCTTCCGTACCTCTGATCAGGATATCGAGCACAATTTTGAGTTCGGTCGCCCCGTCATGTTCTTTATGGTCAAGAAGATGGGCAAGAATGAGAACCAGGGCAGTACAGCCCTCCAGCAGTCAGAAAACGCTAATCAAAAAGTTCAAAGTTCAAATCTCAAAGTTCAAAGTAATCAAAAAATTCAAAGTATAAAATATTTTTCCTTTACGGGAACCGTAAGCTATGTGGATGGCGACAGAATGGTGATTACCGTTCCCGATTCTGCCCCATTGCTCGACTTGCAGCAATCTACGGAGCCTATCGGCGTGCAGCTATCCTTCGACGAAACCAGCTACAAACTGATGTTCGAGGCCTTGGACCGCGTGATGAAGGCGAAGAACAACCGCCTGGCTTATCTCCGCGATTTATTCTATTCCCATCAGAAGGCAGGAAGATTTTCCTTCGAACCGATGGAGTTCCCTTGGCTCAACCCTACCCAGGAAAGGGCTGTGAATGAGGTGCTTTGGGCAAAGGATGTGGCCATCGTTCACGGACCTCCGGGAACCGGAAAGACCACAACCCTGGTGGAAGCCATCAACGAAACCCTGATGCGAGAGACTCAGGTGCTGGTGTGTGCACAGAGCAACATGGCGGTGGATTGGATTTCTGAAAAACTGGTGGATAGAGGTGTGAATGTGCTCCGTATCGGAAACCCTACCCGTGTGAACGACAAGATGCTGGGCTTCACCTACGAGCGCCGTTTCGAGAGTCATCCCGACTATCCGCAGCTCTGGGCTATCCGCAAGGCTATCAGAGAATTAAGAAAAAACAGGAAGAAAGGAAGCGAGAACTATCATCAGAAGATGGAGAGGCTGAAGAGCCGTGCCGCCGAAATAGAAATCCGCATCAATAGCGAACTCTTTGGCGAGGCGCGTGTCATCGCCTGTACCCTGGTAGGTTCTGCCCACAGATTGCTGGAGGGAATGAAGTTCGGCACCCTCTTTATTGACGAGGCTGCGCAGGCTTTGGAAGCTGCCTGCTGGATTCCTATGCGAAGAGCCAGCCGGGTGATTCTGGCGGGCGACCATTGCCAGCTGCCGCCTACCGTAAAGAGTATTGCGGCATTAAGAGCCGGCCTTGGCAAGACCCTGATGGAACGCATCGCCGAAAACAAGCCCGAGGTTGTAACCCTACTGAAGATTCAGTACCGCATGAACGATGAAATCATGCGATTCTCCAGCGACTGGTTCTACGGGGGCAAGGTGGAGAGTGCGCCACAGATCAAATACCGAAGCGTATTGGATTACGACCATCCGATAACGTGGATTGATACTTCGAACGAGGAGAATCAGATAACGATAGAAGGAGAAGATGTTCCTGAAGATTCTGCTTCCACATCATCTTCTGTATCTGCAGCCAATCAGAATTCTGATTTGAACTTCAAGGAGCAGTTTGTGGGCGAGAGTTTCGGGCGTATCAACAAGGCAGAAGCCGAGCTAACCCTGCTCACCCTGGCGGAATACTTCACCAAGATAGGCAAGCAGCGGGTATTGAGCGAGAGCATCGACGTGGGCATCATTTCGCCTTATCGTGCCCAGGTGCAGTATCTGAAGAAGCTCATCAAGAAGTATGAGTTCTTCAAGCCTTACCGCCGCCTGATCAGCGTAAACACGGTGGACGGTTTCCAGGGGCAGGAAAGAGACGTGATACTCATCTCGCTGGTACGTTCCAACGACGAGGGACAGATCGGATTCCTGAAAGACCTCCGCCGCATGAACGTGGCGATGACGAGAGCCCGAATGAAGCTCATCATCCTGGGCAACAAGGACACGATGACGAAACATCCTTTCTACAAGAAACTGTGGGAGTATGTGGAAGCAATCAATAATTATGAATAAGATGGGAAAGCTGTTGTCATGAACGTAATATGCTGCCCCTCAAAAAGTAGACACAGAAAGGTGGAAAACTGATGGAAAATGATTACCTTTGCAAGCAGATAGAGTTGTGTGCCCTGTAGAGAGGGCGTAGCCCGAACGT
>NZ_JBQKLN010000027.1:0-52454 GCF_052116205.1 Prevotella sp. Sow4_E9_plate
GTCTGCTGCGTTTTCAAACTTCAGTCAGCAGAAAATAACAAAGTTTACGGCAAAAATTAATGAGAGACCAAGAAAGAAATTGAATTTCTCAACACCAAAGGAGTGCTTTTACAAAAACATTTCGTAATTTTGCACTTGCTTGTTGAATTCGCGAAATATTAATTTAACGCAGTATTGTTAAAGCAAACAAGGTCATATATAATGGCAGCAACGACTACGACTTGGGAAACAACCAAAGATTCTCCACTTGCCAATTATTCAATGCAGAATCAGAAGGTAGTACCATCTACCTTGCAGTTAAAGAGTTTGAAAACAATGGTATAACCCTAACTGATTTTAGCAAAGTTCCTCGAGGAGGAAGAAATGCGAATTGGGAAGAAGTATCACAGGACTACAATGTAATAGCTACTAATTGTAGCTATAGCGTAGTTCCAAAAGGCGAAGATAGTAATCCATCAGAGCCAACTAAGCCAAGCAAGCCAACAGAGCCTGGTGGTAAAAAATTGACGCCTATTAGTGATATCATATATGATCATGATCATGACATCTCGGCAACATGTATACAGCCATACAATGGCAAACTTTACATGTCATATCATACCAATGTAGAAAACCAAGAGGATAAGACAAACACCCATGGTGGATGTATTGAGGTTTTCCAAACCCAGAATGATCAGACTACGCTATTACAATTCCTACAAGACAAGGAAAAAGCGATAGATTTCAATCATTTGATGATTGATTCTGAAGATGCAACAAAACAAGTCTATGTTGTTGGAAATTCAAGTAAGGTAGGCGGTATGTTTGCAAGAATAGATCTTGATGGAAATGGCTTCTTAAACACAGATGTTAAAGACATCGATGAAACAACGGCTATTTATCCATTAACAGTTGTGCCACTGATTAGAAATCTTAAGAAAGGTGATCCACAAGGAAAATATGATGAGAACTGTATTGTTCGAGACGGTAACAAACTTCTCATTATGAGTACTAGAGGATATGAGGTATATGATCCTGAAACATTGAAGAGCTTAGGTAATAAAGCTACAGATGGAAAGGCTAAACATATAGCTAAATCAGGAAACAAGATTGCTACACTCTACTATAATGAGCGCCCAAGCAGTGATGCAACTGCAGTTTCTGGAACAGTAGAAATTTACAATACAGGAGCTGATATTTTAAGCGGAAATCCGAGCCAGAAAATTAACGTAGAGAGTATTGTTCCAAATGATGGTAAGAATACAATTGCCATTGATGGAAACAATGTCTATGTTTGTCGAAGCGGAAAAGGTCTTTCTTGTTATGACATAAATTCTGGTAATGAAGTCTGGAATTGGAGTGCTCCTCTTACCGCAAACACCAAGGTGCCACAAGGATATGCTAACGGAGTTACGTTTGATTCAAACTACATCTATTTAGCATGTGGTTCTTACGGTCTCGTGGTATTAGACAAGAACAAGACTGAAGATGGCAAACCTGTTATTGTAGCAAAGAAAAGATGTGCAACAACTAATTCTGCCAACTATGTAACAGTAGATAATGGCTTAATCTATGTTGCATATGGCAAAAGCCGTTTACAAGTCTTTAAACTGATTGATAAATAGTATTGCCCAAAAAGCAATATAGATATTTTAATAAACTAAGAACATAGTGAATGCAGCTGCATTCATCGTGTTTAAATAAGAAAAAAGATGAAGCGTAAATTTATACTATATACAACAACGGTTCTTCTGACGATGATCGGAGGACAGCAAGGATGGGCACAAACTCAAGGCAAAAAACAGCAGAAGAGTTTCAGCCCTAAAATGCTCGTCTACGAAAATCTGAAGAACGAAAACGTATTGAGACACTTCAACCAACGCTTTGCACAACTCGACACACTCATCAATAACCCAATCTGGGTGAAATCACCAGTCATCGAACTGGGACTCAACAAACAACATACTGCTGACATTAAAACCACTGACTCATTATACTGGGCTAAAACTGCATACGAACAGTTGGCTATCAACAGACATAACGGACTGGAAGTAACCGGTCAGATATACGCCAGACCAGACGCATACTTCGATGCCGACAACGACGATGCAGAACAGGTCACCAAGTACAAAGCCAAAGTACAGGCCGAACTGGGATGGAACATCATCAACAGCAAGTTCTACCAGGGAAAGGAAAAGAGAAACAAAGTGGCCCTAGCTAACGAACTCTCACGTCTACAAGACAAAAAGAGACAGACTGCAGACATCTATGAAAAGGCAGCAGATGAGCTGACCGAACAATATAACTTCTATATCGGTACCGTCATAGCACACAAGCTGGACAACCTCGACATCATGAACGAGGCTTACCAGTATATGCTGGAGAAAGACCGAATAAGCAACGACAAGATGCTCAAGGTGATGAACGACAAGCTGGAGGCGGAATACGACATCTCCATCCTCTGCTCCGACAGAGACATCACCAACAAACCGATTTACCGCATCAAGCCTACCCGCGTGGTGGTAGACACCACAGCCCTCTGGGAACACGTAGACAAGGAAAGCCTGGATGCAAGAATCGTAATGACAAAGCTGGAGATAGCCAACAACGAAAGCAAGCTGAACAACTATCTCAGCACTACCCGACTCACCCCATTCGCCAGATGGTCAACCTACTGGCAGAGCAACGACAAGTTCTCTCACAATGGTGATGTAGGAATCAGATTCACCGTGCCAATCTACAACGAAAACCCAAGAAAGAGAAAGGCACTGGAGACACAGAAAGAGATTATCATGAACAGCAGAAGCACCGACGTGAAGGAAATCAGACAGTCGGTAAAAATCCTGCTGAAAAAGATAGAAAACCTCAACCAGGCTATAGCCACTGAGGCTTACCACATACAGCAGACAGGAAAATACATCGACATGCGACGGTTCGCATATAAAAACCAGAAAAACGGGTACAACTACCTGATGAGAATGGAAGAATATACCGGACTCCTGGAAAGCATGGAAAGAATGTACAAGCTGATGTTGAACCGCGGACTCGCCATCATCAATATAGAGAAGGCAGTAAGCATCTATAACAACAACAATATATTCAACGAGATCGAACTATGAATGAGTTTCAATATGACAGCACGCCACAGGAACAGGCGATGGCCGACTTGCTGAAATCGCAAAGCCACCGCTTGGCTAGACAGCAGATTATATTCGCGCTGATCTTCCTCCTCATCATCGTACTGACAGCATACTATATCGTTACCCGAATGATCTGGGCCATCTATGACGGATATGTAACACTCGATGAAAACCATATCTGTGCGGTTGACGACATCTACATTCTGAAGGTAAACAAGGAGGTGGGAGAAATAGTACACAAAGGTGATACGCTCTACTCCTACGTACTGCTGGGAAATATCGTAACCCAATACGACCCCAACATCATTCCGTCGGCGGTAAAGGAAACCCACGATATGGAAGTGCAGGCCAAACTGGCTAGAGAAGAGATTCCGGTACTGCGCACCCGACTGGCTGAACTGAAGAAACAGAAAGCTTCGGAAAGCTCGGACATCTACTACGGACTGACCAACAACACCAAGCGCAACCAGCTGGATGCTGAGATTGCCGAGGTGGAGGAAGAAATAAGAAAGCAGATGAACAAGGTGACCATCTACTCACAAGCCAAGAACACCACCTATAACTTCATGAGCAGAAGAGGTGCAGGCATGACGGGTGCTGACATGCCATACTCCAGCAATTCCAGCATCTACAACCACGGTCTGATACACTACTGCTGTGCGCCTGCCGATGCCTACGTCACAAAGGTGAACGTGAGCGACAAGACACTGGTGTTCAAGAGCGATGAAGTGCTCACCATCCAGCATACCGACTATGCAGCATGCCACCTGGGCATCATCACATACGTGCCTAGTGAGAAAATCAAGTATATGGAAAGTCCTGACGATGCTGACGTCATCGTGAACAAGGACCTGGTACTGAAGGCTAAGCTGCAGATGGTGGGTCTGAGAGTGGAGGAAATTCCAAAGCACCTGCAGAGCAACTTCTCGCACGATGCAAATGCCGTAGTGGCAGTATTCACCTTCAAACCCAACCAGCAAGTGCCGGCTTGGGTGATGAGCAACAAACTGCCGGTGAGAATCAGGGTGAACAAGATCAGTGCGATGTTAGACCCTAAGCCACTGCCGATGTATACCATCCCAGTGGAGAAGAATCAAAATGTGATGAGAAGTTCAAAGCTCGTCACACCTGACCAAAACAAAGACAACGTGAAGAAATGATTGGACTAAGAAGAAACAAAAGAGGAGACATGGTGCTGACCATCGATACCTACATCGATATCGACTCAACACCAGATATCCAGTCTGACTACTTCGACTGCATATACATCAATACGACGAGTGAACGTGCGTTCCATGCAATCCTGTTTGGAGCCAGTCCTATCCTATCGTATAAATGTAGCTATAAGCCGTTATTCGTCAATACGGCGGTATCGGGAAAGGAACAGATCACTGACTATATCGTAGACGCATACGTCAGCGACATGAGCAATGAGAAAGTTTACGAGATTATCGACCGAATCAAGATGGCAAAAAAGAAGTACGGCATCAAGCAGGAAACTGCAAGACCTACACAGCCGAACCAGCTCTTTGCCAACATTCTGCGATATCTCCTATCACGCGACCAGAGAATCATGGGACACCGACTCCTGGAGAAATCATCGCTGGGATACATCAACCCTATTTTTGAGCACTATCACAGTATGGGTCTGTTCCATCTCAACGAGATGTTCATGTTCAAGGATACAATGGTGGAATATGGTGTACTCAAGATGCACCGCTTCCTCATCAAGGAACACCTCTGCCCGAAGTGCAACCACTCGCACCTGTTGTATACAGAGTGCTGCCCGAAGTGTGGAAGTTCCAACCTGAAGATTCAGAACATCATCCACCACTTCAGCTGCGCCAACGTCTCACCGGAGAATACGTACAACGTAGGCGGTGTGCTGATCTGTCCGAAATGTCATAAGAAACTGCGCCACATCGGTGTAGACTATGACCGACCTGCAGTGGTATATACCTGCAACGACTGTGAGAACTCGTTCACAACGCCACTGACCAAGGCTACCTGCTGCTACTGCGAGAGTACCTTCCCGGTGAATGCACTGGTGCCACGAGACGTAGAAGACTATGAGATAACAGAGGAAGGTGTGCGCGCCCTGACACAGGACAGCCTCATATTCAACAACATGACCAACCTCTATGACAACTTCATGGATTATCAGCTGCTGGTAAACCGCCTGCGCCGACTCCTGATAGAGACCTTCCGCAAGGAACAGGTATCAGTACTGGTAGGAAAGATATGGATACTGAATGCCGAACAGGACACGGTGAAGATCAAGGACAGTCTGCAAGCCAGCTTCTGCCGCCTCTTCTCCAACCACAAGGTGTCGTACAACAACAACATCTTCTACATCACGTATTCCGTATTCAGCGACATTACCGTAGAGGATGCACAGCATGAACTGAGCAAGCAGATGTCAAAGGCTATCAGAAAGGTGGCCGACAAGATAGAACCGGACGAGCTGATATGCTGCGTTCTCGATACCAAGACCAAGGAGGTGACCGGCAACTACGAGGAATTCTTCAACAAGATGAACTACGTAGAGCTGACTCCAGACGACTACTGCGGTTATTCGGAGGAAAAAATGACCGAAGAAGAAAACAAGACCGCAGAGACCCCACTGGAAATAAAGCCGAAGGAAGATGAGAACGACAAGATCATGAAGCGCGTCAAGCTATACAAGCAGCTGGTAGCCGTGCTGATTACCATTGCCGGTATACTGATACTGCTAGCCGTGCTGGCGCTCACGATATTGAGATAAGAAACAACTAGTAAAGAAAGGAGATGAGCAGGTATGTTTGAAATCGTAGAAACTCTGAACCACTTCATGGACTGGTTGAGTACACTCTCACTGAGCAGCATCCTGAGTACCTACTGGTTTCTGTTCTTCATTGAGATGCCGAGATATTACCTACTGGAATATCTGGTAATATTCAACCGACTGACCAATAAGAACAAGATAGAAAAGGAAAAGGAAGTGGCAAGATTCTATCTCTACAGAGAGAATCCGCTCGTTTCGATACTCGTTCCGGGAAAGAATGAGGGAAGCCATATATTCAAGATGGTGAACTCGCTCGCCGAACAGACCTACAGAAACTATGAAATCATAGTGGTAGACGACGGTAGCGATGACTACACCAAACTGATATGCACCGACCTCTATCGGGCTGGTTACATCACCCATTATCTGAGACTGGAAGACCGAGGAGGTAAGGCTGCGGCAAGCAACTATGGTGCACAGATGGCTAAAGGCAAATACATCGTATGCCTGGATGCCGACTCATCACTGGACCGTGATGCGCTGGAGAAGATTCTCCTCCCCTTCTACATCGACGGTATGGTAAAGGGTGTGGGCGGATGCGTGAAGGTACGCAACAACAAGGACACTATCTGCTCATCGCTGCAGGCGTTCGAATACCTGAAACGCATACAGGTGGGACGAATCGTGACGAGCGAGCTGGGCATCTACCACATCATATCGGGTGCCTTCGGCGCCTTTGATAGAGCAACACTGAAAGAGGTAGGATTCTGGGACATCGGACCAGGACTGGATGGTGACCTCACACAAAAGATAAGAAAGGCAGGATACAAGGTGAAATTCGCAGAAGATGCCATCTGCATGACCAACGTGCCGACGCAATGGTATAAACTGTATCACCAGCGTATCAGATGGTCGCGTTCGCTCGTAAGATTCCGCTTGCGCAAACACCGCGACATCCTGCTGCCAACCAAGAACTGGTCTATATTGAACTGGATCTCCAACATGGAGAGCGTAACGTACGACTGCTTCCTCAACTTCCTGTGGTTGTGGTATATCGTGAAACTCGCCATCACCTTCAATAACCACATCGTAGAGATATTGGCGCTGGGCTACTTCATCCGAGTATGCTTCTCCCAATTCGCCTTCCTGCTGGTGATGATGGTGACAGAGAGAAGAAAAGAGGAAATGTTCCTCTACCGATTCTTGCCGCTGATGTCGCCGTATACAGGTTACTTCCTGCGTATCGCACGACTTTCAGCCCATCTGCAGGAACTCTTCTTCCATCGCTCGTATGCCGATGCATGGAATCCGGAGAAAACTTCCCGATACGCTCAGCTGGAGGGAATGTAAAGAATGAATAAACAATAATACAAATTTAATATATATAGTATATGAATAACAAATCTTTTGAGTTTAAGATAGGCGTGATTGGACTAGGCTATGTAGGTACACCGCTTGCATGCTTATTCTCAAAGAAATACGATACTTGGGGTTACGACATCAATGCTGCCAAGGTAGCTAAATTAGCCAGGAAACAGGGAGCGGAAGACAGAATGCTTTCTAAAGCTCTCGAAAGGGGACTAAAGCTGACCTGTGACATCAGCGACTTGAAAGGCTGCAATGTATACATCATAGCTGTACCGACACCGGTAAACAAGTCGAACAAACCTGATATCAGCTGTGTCAGAAATGCAACTACAGCAGTAGGCAAAATCCTGAAACCGGGAGACATCGTGGTATATGAATCTACAGTCTATCCCGGACTGACAGAAGAAGTATGCGCTCCGTTGCTGGCATCAACATCGGGACTCAAGCTGAACGATAACTTCTTCGTAGGTTTCTCACCTGAAAGAATCAACCCGGGAGATACCGTCCACACCATAGAGAACATCGTAAAGGTGACCAGTGGTTCTACACCCGAAGCGGCAGAAATCATCGACAACCTCTACAGCTCGGTTCTCACACATGGCACTCACAAGGCGAAGAGCATCAAAATAGCCGAAGCCTGCAAGCTGATGGAGAACTGCCAGCGAGATGTTCAGATAGCATTCTTCAACGAGATGGAAAAAATCTTCGACAAGATGAACATCAGCATCAAGGATGTGACGGAAGCAGCCAGCACAAAATGGAACTTCGTTCCTGCTATCCCAGGACTTGTTGGCGGTCACTGTATCGCTGTAGATCCGTACTATCTCATCAACAAGGCACAGGAGGTGGACGTGGTTCCTTCGCTCCTCTCTACGGCACGCGAAGTGAACGAGCAGATGGCGGTCTGGATGGCAGGCAAGATCAAGAGTGCATGCGACTTCAGAAAGTTCAAGGCTCCAGAGACCAAGGTGCTCATCCTGGGCTTCTCGTTCAAACCTGACAGCGATGACATCAGAAACACCAAGGTGGCTGACCTCTACATCAACCTGGTGGGAACAGGATACAAAACTACCCTTTACGACCCGCTGGTAGACAAAGAGGAAGTGAAGAATGAATACGGCATCCATGTAGAGGATGACGCTAAAGTACTGGATAAAGTCTACGATATCGTGGTGATAGGTACACATCACAAGATATTCGATAACATCAATATGAACAAGTTGCTCTCAGCCAAAGGCTTCATGTGCGACATATACGGAGTACACAAGGCAAGAAAAGCTTAGAGCAGCGACGTCCAAGACCTAACTGTACAATAAAAGAAAATCCAAAGAAAAAGTAAATGATTATGAACAAATATAAAGTACTGATCGTTGACGATATCCCTGAGAATATCCAGACTCTCGGAGAAATGATCAAGGATTTTGATCTGGATGTGAAAATTGCAGAAGGTGGTCAGGAAGCCATCGACATCATTGATTCATGCACACCAGACATCATCTTGCTAGACTTGATGATGCCTCGTGTGAATGGATGGGACGTGATAGATCACGTCAGAAAAAAATATAGTAAGAACGAGATGGTCATCATCGTTGTATCCCTGTTAAACAACAAGGACAACATCGATGAATGCTATGAACTGGGAGTCAACGACTATATCACCAAACCGGTGATCAAAGCCCGACTCACCAGTTCAATAGAATCTCATCTCAGGAATCTCAGCAGAAATTAAGATATAGCCTTCTGCAAGATGTCGTTGGCATGAGCCACACGGTCACTTGTAGGAGGTTCTATCCCTGACAACGGGTAAGGTATACCCAATTTTTCATACTTGTAGATGCCCATCGTATGATAAGGCAATACATCAATACGCTCTATATTAGAGAGCGTAGAGAGGAAGTCGCGCAATTCTTCCAGGTATTCATCCTTGTCGGTGATACCTGGAATGAGGACGTGACGAATCCATACCGGCTTGTGGATCTCGCTCAGATAGCGGGCACAATCCAGTATATTCTTATTGGACTGAAGCGTGAGTTTACGATGCTCTTCATCATTGATATGCTTGATATCAAGAAGAACAGTATCAGTGACGGTCATCAGACGCTCAAATTTCTCGAAGTTTTTCCCTTCTCTATGAAAGGGTTGAGCCGAGGTATCAAGACAGGTATTGATGCCACGCTGATGGGCTTTCTCGAAGAGTTCGATGAGAAAGTCTATCTGCATCAATGCCTCGCCACCGCTCACGGTAATTCCTCCATTATCTCCCCAATAACTCTTGAATCGCTCTGCCTTGTCCAGCAGGTCATCGGCAGTCCACTCTTCTCCTACCCCCGTCTTCCAGGAATCTGGGTTGTGGCAGAACTGGCAGCGCATCGGACAACCCTGCAGAAAAATCAAAAATCGGATGCCTGGTCCATCAACAGAACCAAAGCTCTCTATGCTGTGAACAAAACCTTTCATGCAGCTTTCCTCTCTTGGTAATTATCCCAAAGAATAAAAGCAAGCCCAGGAACGACTATAAGAGCAGTGACGACACCCAAAAAATCAACTAAATCCATAATTATTTTATCTTTTTAGAAATGATTAAAAACAAGAAGCCCACTTAAGCCTGCATTTTACGATAATCAATATATGCCCATAGGGTAAACCCACCTGCAAGCAAAGCAAAAAATCCCATAAATACCAATAGTTCCATATTTATTTTCCTTTCTTATTTTTATCTTTAGACATTAATATTAAAAAGAATCCACATACAGCTAGAAACATTGTTATTAGAGCACCAAATACTAAAAGTTTCCCTGTATCTATATCCTTTTTCATAATACTTGCCAAGATGATACCACCAAATATCAGTTTGGCTAAATCCAGGCAAAACTTTCCTCCTTCACTCCAAAGAGTTGTTTTTTTGTTCTATATTCAATTTCATACCGCAAAGATAGCAAAATATTCAATACAAAGCTCTATTTTGCAGTTAAATAAGCTAAATTGCCCGCTAAATATCCTCGGAAAGAAAATCTAGCGGGCAATCTATATGTTACAAAGAGACAAGAGGATTCTTCAATCTTCCCTCTTCATTCTTCACTTCCTTAGAGTCTCTCGTGAGCCTGACGAGCGATTACGTCGAGCTGCTGCTCGCGTGTCAAGTCGATGAACTTAACAGCGTAACCACTTACACGGATGGTGAAGTTCTGGTACTCTTCCTTCTCTGGGTGCTCCATCGCATCCTTGAGCTTGTCGATACCGAATACGTTCACGTTCAGGTGGTGAGAACCCTGGTTGAAGTAACCATCCAATACACCTACCAATGTCTGGGCACGCTCCTCATCGTTGTGACCGAGAGCACCTGGACTGATGGTCTGAGTATTAGAGATACCATCGAGAGCATACTCGTATGGCAACTTAGCTACAGAGTTCAATGAAGCCAAAAGACCGTTCTTCTCTGCACCGTAAGATGGGTTGGCACCTGGAGCCAAAGGAGCACCGGCTGGACGACCATCAGGCATGTTGCTGGTGTACTTACCATATACGACATTTGATGTGATAGTCAGGATAGATGTAGTAGGCTCTGAATTGCGGTATGTGTGGTGCTTCTTGATCATGTTCATGAAGGTCTTGAGCAACCATACTGCAATCTCATCAGCACGCTCATCATCGTTACCATAACGTGGGAAGTCGCCCTCGGTTTTGAAGCTGAGAGGGAAACCGGTCTCATCACGGATGATGTTAACCTTGGCATACTTGATAGCAGAGATAGAGTCAACTACGTGGCTGAAACCCGCGATACCTGTAGCGAAAGTACGACGAACATCTGTGTCGATGAGCGCCAACTCTGCTGCCTCGTAGAAGTACTTGTCGTGCATGTAGTGGATGAGGTTCAATGTCTTCACATAAACGCCAGCCAACCAGTCCATCATATCCATGAAACGTGGCATGAACTCCTCGTATGTCAATACATCACCCTCTACGGCGCGATACTTAGGACCGCACTGCTCGCGTGTCTTTGAGTCAACACCGCCAGAAACAGCGTAGGTCAAGCACTTAGCCAAGTTGGCACGGGCTCCGAAGAACTGCATCTCCTTGCCTGTCTGTGTAGCAGATACACAGCAGCAGATGCTATAGTCGTCACCCCAAACTGGGCGCATTACATCGTCGTTCTCATACTGGATAGAGCTTGTCTTGACAGAAATCAGAGAAGCGTAGTGCTTGAAAGCCTTTGGCAAGCGAGAGCTATAGAGTACGGTCAAGTTTGGCTCTGGTGAAGGACCCATGTTCTCCAATGTGTGGAGGAAACGGAAGTCGTTCTTGGTAACCATTGAGCGGCCATCCTGACCCATACCACCTACTTCGAGAGTAGCCCATACTGGGTCACCAGTGAAGAGCTCGTTGTAAGAAGGGATACGGGCGAACTTCACCATACGGAACTTCATGACCAAGTGGTCGATGAGCTCCTGAGCCTCATCCTCAGTAAGAGTACCCTCGTTCAAGTCACGCTGGATATAGATATCGAGGAAGGTAGAGATACGACCTACAGACATCGCAGCACCATTCTGAGTCTTCACTGCTCCGAGGTAACCGAAGTACAACCACTGAACAGCCTCACGAGCGTTCTTAGCAGGCTGAGAGATGTCGTAACCATACAACTGAGCCATCTCCTTCAAGCCCTTGAGCGCCTTGATCTGCATAGCAACCTCTTCACGAAGACGGATAACGTCGTCGATCATCTCACGGTCGCCCATGTTAGCGAGGTCGTTCTGCTTCTCCTTGATAAGGAAATCGATACCATAAAGAGCAACACGACGGTAGTCACCCACGATACGGCCACGACCGTATGTATCAGGAAGACCAGTAAGAATGTGGTTATGGCGCACGAGTTTCATCTCAGGAGTATAAGCATCAAACACGCCGTCATTATGAGTTTTGCAATACTTGTGGAAAATCTCGTGCAGCTTCTCTGATGGCTGGTAGCCGTATGTAGTACAAGCCTGCTCTGCCATCTTGATACCACCGTATGGCATGAAGGCACGCTTCAAAGGCTTGTCGGTCTGCAGACCAACCACCTTCTCCAACTCCTTAGTACCCTCGCCGATGTAGGCAGCACCATAAGCTGTCAATCCTGAAACCACCTCGGTCTCCATATCGAGCACACCACCCTTGGCACGCTCTTCCTTCTGGAGCTCCTTCAACATACCCCAAAGGGTATTGGTAGCCTGAGTAGGTTCTGCCAGGAACGACTCATCGCCATCGTAGCTAGTATAGTTGTGCTGGATGAAATCGCGAAGATTCACCTCACTCTGCCACAAGTTTCCCTTGAAACCTCTCCATTCTGTTTTCATCATTTTCGTTTATCCTTTATTTTATAAGTTAATAAATATATATAATTGTACACACTGTCTTTCTTCTAAACCAGTCAATTTCCACCTTATTATATATAGGCAAATCCCACCTTATTATATATAGGCAAATTCCACCTTATTATATATAGGCAAATCCCACCTTATTATATATAGTGGGGATAAAAAAAGCCCGAACACGTTTGTGCCCGGGTTTTTATACACCTTGTCCGCAAGGTGTCTGTACGTTGATGTTACCGATGAGTCCATTCCCACCAGCATTATCTTTCTTGGCCTGATAGCCTATATTTATCGTCATTGACTTAATCATTCCTGTTATAATTTGATTTCGAGTGCAAAGATACGATAATAAAACGAGAAAAGAGAAGAAAACCCAAAGATTTTCTTCTCTTTCTCTTAAAATACCTATTATTGAGTATTCAAGCAGCGCAAATCAAGATATTTGTGCCACACCAATATTACATTTTCTGCAATTTCTTGAGATATTCAGAAGGAATCTCCCCATATTCAGCCTTGAAACACCGGCGGAAATAAGCCACGCTATTCATACCTACCATAAAGGAGATCTCACTGATGCTATACTTACCCTCCAGAAGCAAATGCTCGGCATACTGCATCTTATACTTGCGGATATATTCGTTGGTAGATATACCCGTGAGCGCCTTCATCTTGCGATAGAGCGTACTGGTACTTACCGCCAAGTTACTGGCAATCAAGTTAACATCCACATCACCACTGATATTCTCTTCTATCAGCTTATTCAACTTGTCAAAGAATTCCTGATCTACCTTATTGAGCGATTCCCTCAACTGCTCTTTCTTCTGTGCCAAATTGGTTTCCTTCGATTCCTGTATCAGCATCTTGTCACGCCGACGCTGCTGCAAGAGGTTAAGGATTCGGCTACGCAAGAGCGAATGCGTGAAAGGTTTGGTGATATACGAATCGGCACCCGAGTCATAGCCCTTCTCCTTGGCTTCAAAAGAATCCTTCGCCGTAAGAAGAATGATAGGAATATGACTCGTGCGTATATCTTTCTTCAAGGCCCTGCACATGGCATTGCCATCCATATTTGGCATCATGACATCTGAAATGATTACATCAGGCACCTTATCCAATGCCAAAGCCAATCCTTCCCGACCATCACCAGCCTTCAACACATCAAACTCGTCAATAAACGATTCTGCCACATAGTCGAGTATCTCCCTATTGTCCTCTACCACGAGGAGCAACGGCTTGCCGTTCTCCACACTGAGCACAGCTTCCTCCAAATTGAGGACACCAGATGCAGCATCATTACCCTGCAATTTAGCAGAAGCATTCTCATCACCTCGCAAGGCATCGGGATAAATTTCATTCTCATCCAGAGTGACGATGAAACTGGTACCCTGCTCCAGATTGCTTTCTACCTTCACCTCACCATGATGCAGGGTCACCAACTTCTTGACCAACGAGAGACCAATACCTGTGCCGGAAGCCTGATGGGTTCCATTCTCCTGATAATAGCGATCGAAAATATGCGGCAATGCCTTTGCAGAGATGCCATGGCCCGTATCACTCACCGTGATATCCACTAAATGATGTTCCCCGCTGCGACGACGCTCCACACTGATATCAATATTACCCTGATCGGTATATTTGATAGCATTCGATACCAGATTATCCAAGATAATGGCGATGACCTCCTTGTCGATATACATCATGATCGGATTCTCAGGAGCCACAAACTTGATGGCTACGTCAGGCTTCTGTGCCAATTCCTCGTACTTCAAAGAAACCTCATGCACGGCATCCACCACGTTTGCCTTCACCACACGAAGCTGACGGTTATCGGTCTCCGTCTTTCTGAATTCCAATATCTGCGTAATCAGTTCGTTCAATCTCACCGCACTCTGATGTATCACCGCCAGCTTATGCTTCACGGTCTTCGTAATATCCGACGAATGCGAGATGTCATCGAGCGGACCAAGAATCAGCGTAAGTGGCGTGCGAAGTTCGTGAGTGATATTGGTAAAGAAGCGCAGGCGTTCCTCGTTGAGTTTCTGTTCCTTCTCATGGTGCACCTTTTCTGCTTTCAACTCGAATTTCAAGCGGAGATGACGCTGATATATTCTCAAAGCCAGATACACTATCGCCAAAACGAATAAGGTATAGCACAACTTAGCCCACCATGAAAGCCAGAACGGAGGCCGAACGATGATGGTAAACTCGGCTATTTCAGAAGACCATGGCTGGTTATGAATGCGAGCTCGTACCTGCAACTGATAGGTTCCAGGTGGAATATCGCGTAAAGTAATCGTTCCATACTGAGCAGTAATCCAATCATTCTGCAAACCAGAGAGCATATAGCTATACTCCACATGGTTCTCCATGGCAAAGTTCCGTACGGTAAAATTTACCGCAAAGGAATTTTCATCATACGCCAACGAGATATGGTTGCGTATGGCAAGATTGATGACACTATCAGTTTGCTCTATACCACGAATCAGCCGCAACGAAGTAATTAACGGTTCAGGAGCCCGACTGACAGACAAGACTTGTCTTGGCTGGAAACAGCATAATCCCTGAGCCGAACCAAAATAGATAATACCCTGTTCGGAACGAGCCACACTACCATCGTTGAAATTAGCCTTAACGACATTATCTTTCTCATTAAAATTGATAAACCTACCAGCTTGTCCTGCCTTTAAGCAACTGATACCACGATTGGTGCTCATCCAGATGTTGTGCATCTCATCTTCTATAATGGCACGCACATGGATATTGCTCATTCCCTGTCTCTGGTCATAAATCACGTGTCTATCCTGATGCTTTACATCAAAGCAGATGGCTCCCTCGTTGGTAGCTGCCCAAATACGACCTTGGGAATCACGCATCAGATGATTCACCGCATTGGAAGGAATATATTCCTTTTCACCCTTAGTTGAATTAAACGACTTGATCCGCTTCATTTGAGGCGAAAACACCTCAATGCCAATGCCGAAATAGCCCACCCAGACTCTATGCTGTGCATCCATACAGATGGCACGTACCATATCATTGCCAAGATGATAATTATTTACCACCTTCATCCGCTTGATATCAACCACATAGATGCCATGAGCGGTACCTATCCACATCTGCTGCTTGTCATCTTCATAGAAACATCTGACATCTTCATGCGCATCTGGCAAAACCTTGCGGAAACCTCCACCCGCCATCTTTACGGTAGCACCCTGATAGAAAGATCCAAACCACAAATTACCATTGCTATCTCGAGTTGCAGCTGCCACGATACTGCCACCTTCATGTTCATAGGTAGCCAATCGTTTTCTTTCTGGCGAGAAGACATTCAGTCCTTTACCATCAGTACCTACCCATAGCTGCCCATTCTTATCGAAAACCAATCCCATCACAGATTTCTCCGTAAGTCGTTGCAGCTGATCAGGAACACCAGCCCGGATGGTACTGAATGACGCAACAGATTGAGTCAGGAAATTGATGCCGCTACCATAAAATCCTGCCCATACATTATTATATTTATCTAGCAATAGGCTTCGCACACTATTACCCGTAAGATTAAAATCTTCCAACCCCTCGCTGATGAAAGAACATGGAATCTGAGTACTTGCAGTAAATGATTTGTTGGCAACATTCAATACAGCTATACCCATCTGCTCGGTTGCTACAAGCATATTACCATTCGGCAATTCACAGAAATCAAAAATACGATGATTCTTGATGGTTTGATCTGCCACATGCAGAAATCGCTGGCTAAGTGGGTCGTAAATATCTATACCCATATTAGTACCGATCCATATCGTTCCTTTTTTGTCGCGATACAGACAAATCACCTCATTACCCGAAATAGAGTAGATGTCTTGGGCGTTGTGCTTAAAATTCCGGGCAGTTAAATGTTGGGTATCTATGATGGATAATCCACTCTTGACATGTCCCACCAAAAGATTGCCATTTCCCAAATCGAGCACACACCACAATTGGTTATCAGGCAAACCTTGCACTCTATCTTTATCAAAATGCACAAACCTGCCGGTTTCGGGATCAAACAGTTCTACACCTTTCCAATAGGTGGTAATCCAGAGTTTACCATTGGTAGAGGGTGTGATATGCGTAATATCATTCGTTGCGATGCTGGAAGGATTCGTGCCGTCATGCTTATAGCTATGCCATTCTTCTGTTTGATAGTTAAAGGAATTGAGACCATCATTCTTGGTTCCAATCCAGACAACAGGTTTCTTGGCATCATCAATCACACAGTTCAACTCACTACTGGATATGCCCTTTCTGTCTCTTTGCTTGTAATAGGTAAAGAAGCTATTACCATCAAACCGATTCAATCCTTCTTCGGTAGCAAACCAAAGAAAGCCATATTTATCTTGCGCTATGCTTACAACATAATTGCACGATAAGCCCTGCTCCAAGTCCAATGGTCTTACCTGATACTTATGAGCCAAGGCAACAATATGCCCCATCAAACAGATGAAGACCACCCAAAGTGTCTTTTTTATTTCTATCATATTCATCGAAGGTATATGGTTTTTAATTTTCAATTTGCTGCAAAAATAACAAAAAAACGCCAAAAAGCGGGCAAAAACAAGCAAAAAAACGAGAAAAACAGAGGCACAAATCCTTCACTGCACGATTTATGCCCCCTTTTGAATGATTTTTCTCCATTAATTCCTAATAATCGCCGTACATTTGCAACCGAATAAACAACACGAAAGTTGTTCAACTAACACAAAGTTACTCAACTAACGCATAATAAACAAAACAACAAATATAAAGAACTAAAAAGAATGTCTTATGGCACATCAACCATTTAATCTCAAGAATGCCCTTTTATGGGCTGCAATTGCTTTGGGTGGATTCACATTCCAGGCATGCAGTAGCGATGATGATTATCCTACAGTGGATGGTCAGAATCCAACGATTTCATTAACATCAGACCTGATTCATGCAGAACCAGGACGTACCTTCAACATCACAGGTAAGATTAGCGATGCCGACGGTATCAAGTCTATCCGACTCAAGAACGAGGGAATGCTCCTCGACAAGACCATCAACCTGCTCGACATCTACAAAGATTCCCTGCTCCATGAGTATAATCTCGACTATGCTTATACTCCTGCAGACGACTGGACCGACAACTCCAGCTTCCCATTGGAAGTGACCGTTGAAGACGTGGTGGGAAAAGTATCAACAGCCAACATCACCATCAAGGGTGACGGCGACTTTACCTTCCCGGTATTCACAGTAGCACCATCTAATAAGGTGAACGTGATGAAGGAAGACCCAATATTCCTGCTCAATGTTGCCGTATCCGACAACAAGTCGTTGAAGAAGTTGGTCATTGATATTCCTGGCATCAACAAGCACGACGAGGTAACACTCTCTGGTACCGAGTACGAATACAGCGAGGAATATACATTCCCATCAGAAGATGCCGATTACGAGATGAGCATCAAGGTGTATGACAGTATGGACAACATGACCGAGCAGAAGAGCACCATCATCGTCAGCGACTTGGTTGACTTTGAGAAGATGTATCTTGCAGATGTCAACTCTGCAGCAGAACTGACAAGCGATGTTTATGGTGTACCAATGCTGGTTGATCACGTAGGCGAATTCCAGTATCGTGCCCGCTACTACAACCAGAAGCCAGGCACAGGCATACGCTTCATTCCACAGAAGACCGATTTCGTTCCTCTCTGCTTCGGTGTTGACGAGAAGACAGGTTTGCTCACCCGCAAGGCTAGCGAAGCAAAGCCTATCATCTTGGAAAAGGTGGGCTACTACGAAATCAACTTCAACATCATCACAGGTGAATACAAGGTGGAGGAATATACCCCTACAACCAAGAAGATGATCCTCAACGGTTCTACCACGATTGACTTCAACGACGGTTCTGGCGCACAGCCTGCACAGATTTGTCTGGCAGGTAAGGGTTACTTGCCAGAGGGAGCCGGCGAATGGACAACCAATCAGAACGCAGGTGCATTCATCTTGAATCAGGACGAGAACAACCCATATCGCCTCTATCGCGAAATGAACCTCAAGGCAGGTGATGAAATCGAATTCACCATCAGCCAGACTCACTGGTGGGGTTGGTGGCCAGAGCCTTACTGGCGCTTCGATGGTTCAGATGAGAACGAGGCCAACAAGCTCAACGGCGGTGACAACATGAAGAAGGTAAAGGTTCCTGCTACAGGAAAGTATCTCTTCGAGTTCGACTACGCTCTCTTGCGTTCTCGCATCATCCCTATCAAATAGTATAACACGTGTGAAAGAACAGTCATCTAGAATATTAGAAACATTGTAATATGAACAAGAAATATATCATAGCAGCCATGGCAACCAGTTTCGCCCTCAATATGAACGCTCAGAGCGTGAAAGTGACGGGTAATGTCGTGGACAGCAACAACGAACCAGTTATTGGAGCATACATACAGGTGAAAGGTAGCAACAAAGGTGCTGTTACCGACCTGGATGGTCATTATACCATCGATGCCGACAAGAACGCTACCCTCGTTATCTCATACGTAGGTATGGCAAAACAGGAAGAAAAGGTTGGCAACCGTTCACAGATCAACTTTGTACTGAAGGACGATGCAAACGACTTGAACGAGGTGGTTGTCATCGGTTACGGTCAGGTAAAGAAGGGCGACCTCACCAGTTCTATCTCAGCCATCAAGGGCGACAAGCTGGAAAAGCTCTCTACCGGTAACGTGATGAACGCCCTCCAGGGTCAGGTGAACGGTGTACAGATTAGTGGCGCCGGTGGTCCTGGTGCTTCTCCTCGTGTCATCATCCGTGGTGTCACTACCGTGAATGGTTCTGATCCTCTCTACGTTGTAGATGGTATGCCTGTAGGTACCAACATCAACTTCCTCAACCAGAACGACATCGAGAGCATGCAGGTATTGAAGGATGCCTCTGCATCAGCTATCTATGGTACCCGTGCTTCGAATGGTGTGATTTTGATCACCACCAAGAAAGGCAAGAAGGGAGATGCCAAATTCAATGTAACAGCCACCGTAGGTCTCCAAACATTGAAGAAGCAGAATATGGCAGACTCTCAGGAATACAAGAAAGTGTTTGATACTCGTTATACCAACGATGGCAACGTTTCTCCTTTCAAGGGAAGCGCTGACACCTATACCGACTGGTGGAAAGAATGTATCAATGATGTAGCCGTACAGCAGAACTATGACCTTTCATTCTCTGGCGGTAACGACAAGATGATTTACTCTGGAAGCATCGGTTACTACAAGCAGGACTCTCAGTACAAGGTAGGTCAGTGGCAGAAACTCTCTGCACGTTTCTCTACCGAATACAATTTCAATAAGATTGTCAAGGCTGGTGTTGACTTCACTCCTCGCTACGAGCAGTGGGATGACACCCCAGGACTGATGAGTGCCATCATGGCGATGGATCCAACTACTCCAGTGATGCGACCAAAAAGCGAATGGACCAGCAATCCATACAGCAACTATGACCGTTCGCACAACAACCAGGAATGGAACCCAGTGGCTTCTATGGCACGTATGGACTCTGGTGCTAGCGAATATGGATTGCTCGCAACTCCATACGTAAGTCTCACCCCAATCAAGGGATTGACCATCAAATCAGCATTCGGCTTGAACGCCCGCTTCCGCAGAACCGATTCGTTCAACGTAAACTTCTTCATCGACAACCTGGAACAGAACCAGAACAACAACGCTACCAGAAAGATGGAGAACTGGGTGGACTGGAACTGGACCAACACCGTGAACTACATGACAACCCTCAACAAGAAACACAACATCAACTTGATGGGCGGTTACACTATGGAGCGCTTCCAGGACTACTGGGCTAATGCTTACTCAGAGAACATCCCAAATAATGATGAGTCTCTGCGCTACCCTAGCTCAGGAACCAAGAACCCAGCAGCTACGGGTACCGACAGCTTCACTTCGCTGGTATCTTACCTGGGACGTGTGATGTACAACTACGCAGAGAAGTACTACCTCACAGCATCTATCCGTGTGGATGGTTCTTCCAAGTTCTCCAAGGACAACAAGTGGGCTACCTTCCCATCTGTATCTGGAGCTTATCGCCTTACCGGCGAGGAGTTCATGAAGAACCAGAAGGTGTTTGATGACATCAAGATCCGTGCTGGTTGGGGTAAGGTTGGTAACCAGAACATCGACAACTCGGCATACCTCAGCTCTATCGGTACAACAACCTATGTATTCGGTGGAACTCCAAACCGCATCATCGGTTCTACCGTGAGCGGTATCGGAAACTCAAACCTGAAGTGGGAAACCGTGGAGGACTGGAACGTGGGTCTTGACCTCGCTCTTCTCCAGAGCCGCCTGAAGATTACAGCGGATTACTTCGAGAAGACATCTCACGATATGCTGATGAAGAAAGACAACCTCCTCATCCTCGGTTACCCAATGTGGAACGGACAGATGTGGGAGAACGTAGGTAAAATGAAGGCATCTGGTTGGGAACTTGGTATCAACTGGAACGACCAAATCCAGGACTTCACCTACGGCGTAGGTCTGAATCTTTCTCAGGTAAAGAACAAGGCAGTGAAACTGAATGGTGACTACATCTGGACAGGTGGATTCAGTGGCGACTACATCGTTCGCAATGCCGAGGGCGAATCTCTCAGCCAGTTCTGGGGGTACAAGACAGCAGGTATCTTCCAGAACGAGACAGAAGTGAAGTCATACACCAACGAGCATGGCGAGTCATTGCAGCCAAATGCCAAGCCAGGTGACCTCCGTTTCGTGGATTTGAATAATGATGGCGTTATCGACAGCAACGATAAGACTCATATCGGTAATCCATTCCCAGACCTCATGGTAGGTTTGAACCTGAATGCGGCATACAAGGGCTTCGACCTCGTAGCCAACTTCTACGGAACCATCGGCAACGACATCTTCAACAAGAACATCGGTCGCTATGCTGGAACCGACGGTCAGAATGTATATGCCGGCACTTACGACAAGACCTGGAGAACCGACAACACAGGTGCAGAATTCCCTCGTCTCTCTGTCAACGATTCCAACATGAACTACAAGCGAGTAAGCGACTTCTTCGTAGAGGATGGTTTTTACTTCCGCTGCAAGTTGCTCCAGATTGGTTACACCTTGCCTAAGCAGTGGTTCAACAACAAGCTGAACTTGCGTCTGTCATTCTCAGCTCAGAACCTCTTTACCATCACCAACTACTCTGGTGCAGATCCAGAAGCAGCATCAATGGGTAAAAGTGTAACAGAGGCAGGTATCGACTACACAGGTTATCCTAACCCACGTACTTTCCTCTTCGGCTTGAACATGAGCTTCTAATCGCAGGGAATATACATTATTATAATATATGTAATCATTAAAATAAGAAACAAGATTATGAAAAGATATATCATAAGTTTGACCTTGGCTTCTGCCCTGACCATGGGCTTGACATCTTGCTCCGACTTCCTTGAGGAGCCTATCCGCGGTCAGCAGGATATGGAGAACTACTTCACCACCGAGGAAGAATGCGAAAAGCAGATTACCGGTTGCTACAACTTCATCGCATGTGATGACTGGTGGCAGATTTACAAATTCTACAACCTCTGCAACATTACCACCGATGATTGCTGGATGGGTAACACCACACAGGACCCGGGTGAATATAGAGCAGCAGCCATGTTTACCGGCAACACCATCGACTTGGGTAATGCCGTACAGAATTTCTGGCAGTATCGCTACAAGGGTATCACCCAGTGCAACATCGCCATCGAAAAGATTGCACAACTGAAATTCAACGACGAGAAGTATCAGAAGCGCCTGATTGCCGAGGCTAAGTTCCTCCGCGGCTTCTACTACTTCGAACTGGTGAAGAACTTTGGCGGTGTACCATTGGTAATGTCACTCAAGATGCCTTCTGAGGTTCAGGGTATCACCCGAGCTACCACAGCAGAAACCTACGCTCAGATTGAGCAGGACTTCAAGGATGCCCTCGCCGATCTTCCAAAGAAGGCAGAGTTATCTGCCAACGACATCGGTCGTGCTACCAGCGGTGCTGCCAAGGGTATGTTGGCAAAGGCATATCTCTACCAGGGTAAGTATGCTGAAGCTGAGCCTATCCTGCAGGAACTCACCTGCCGTGGCTCTCATGCCAGCGGAACACCGGAATATGAACTGATGGATGACTTTAGCCAGGTTTGGAACATCGACTACAACAATGGCAAGGAGAGTCTCTTCGAGATTCAGACCAGTGATGATACCCAGTATTCTCTGGGTGAGCGCTACTCTGTCTTGGTTGGTTCACGTGACGACGCTGGTTGGTCATGGGGTCTTCCTACCAGCAACCTGGAAAAGGCTTTCAAGGATGCAGGAGACGAGATTCGACTTCGCTATACCATCCTTCACGATGGACAAACAGATGTTCCTGGTGACCCAACATGGAATGAGGACAACCCATACGTGATTTCAGCCAGCAAGCATAAGTCTGGCCGTTGCAACATGAAGCTCTTCATCCCAGTGAACAGGCGCCCTAGTCCATACGATGCACCTCACAATCCATTGAACATCCGCTTGCTCCGCTATGCAGAGGTATTGCTGATGTATGCAGAGACAGAGAATGCTCTCAATCACGACAGTGAGGCACAGTGGGCACTCAACAAGGTACGCCAGCGTGTTCAACTTCCAGAAGTTACCGCCACAGGCACAGCCCTTCGTGATGCTATCCGCACCGAGCGCCGTCTGGAGCTGGCACTTGAGGGAACCCGCCTCGACGACCTGCGCCGCTGGAAGATGGATGATGGAAAGACAATGATGGAACACGTATTCGGTCCTAACGGTACTTTCGTGAAGTACAACATGGAGGAATCTACCGACCCATACGAGACCACCAACCAGCAGGAGAACAGCAACGAGGGTATCAACTTCCAGGCACCTCGCGACCTTCTCTTCGCCATCCCTAACTCAGAAATTACCATGAGTAACGGAACCATCAAGCAGAACGAAGGTTACAACTAAAATATCAAAGGGGGCAGGACAAATCTCTTGTCCTGCCCCTTTTCTTTCATAAAAATATTGCTATCCATACACCTTATTATATATAAAGCCTCAGCAAATGAAAAAAAAATCCATCTTCAGCCTCACAGCTGCCTTGATGATGACTGCCAACTTATATGCGCAATCATCATATACGGTCACCGTAAATCCCAACATCTGCTATCAGACCATAGCAGACTTCGGATCAAGCGACTGTTGGACAGCCGATTTTGTGGGCAAATATTTCAGTGATGCAGAAAAAGAGAAATCGGCGAAATGGCTCTTCAGCCAGAAAATGGATGCCGATGGTAACCCAGAAGGCATCGGTCTCTCGATGTGGCGCGTAAACCTGGGTGCCGGTTCAGCAGAACAAGGCAGCCAAAGTGGCATCGAAGACATCACCCGACGCGGCTACTGCTATCTGGATGCCAATGGCAACTACGACTGGACCAAGTCGGCAGGTCAACAATACTTCATGCAGCAAGCCAAGAAATATGGAGTAGATCATTTTCTGCTCTTCTCCAATTCAGCCCCAGTACAGTTTACCAAAAACGGCAAGGCATGCGCCAACAAGGGTGTGAGCGGAAGCAATCTCGCAGACAATCACTATGCCGACTTTGCCAAATTCCTCACGACCACAACCAAGCACTTCACCGACGAAGGCTACAACATAACCCTCATTGACCCGGTAAACGAGCCACAATACGATTGGACAGAAGGTCAGGAAGGTTCACCATGGACCAACGAGTGCATCGCCAAGCTCGCCCGAGAGTTGGACAAAAGCATTACCGACCAGGGACTCTCTGCCCAGATACTCCTGCCGGAAGCCTGCCAATGGAAGGCACTCTATCAAGACGGAACCGAGAAGAGAGCCAACAACCAGATAGAGGCTTTCTTCAATACCAGCAACAGCAGCACCTACATCGGCGACTTGAAAAACCTGAAAAGAGCCATCGCTGGTCATAGCTACTGGACCTTCGGCACGAATGCCGACCTGAAGGACATCCGTCAGAACGTATGGAACAAGGCTCAGGAATACAATCTCGATGTATATCAAACCGAATGGAGCATGCTCGATAAGGAGCCATCCACTTCAGCAGGTTTCCCTTCCAGTTACGATGCAGCCAGCTATATGGACATCTCGCTCTATATGGGTAAGCTTATCCACTGCGATCTCACCTACGGCAATATGGCATCATGGAGCTACTGGACCTCTTTCGCACAAGAGAAATGGGGACAGAAGAACCGCTTCTATCTCTTGCGAATGAATGCCCAGGGCGATAACAACAACGAGAGCTATGGTGATATCCAGAACGGCGGTACCATCACCGACAACAGTAACCTCTGGGTACTCGGCAACTACAGCCGTTTCATCCGCCCTGGTTACAAGCGTATCGACCATATCACCAATAAGGCAGAAGATCTCAATAAGCTTCTGGGATCTGCCTATCTTTCTCCAGATGGCAAACGAATCGTTTTGGTATATGTAAACATGATGGCATCACAAAACAGTGTACGCATCAACATTGAGGGACAGAAGGCTGCCAAGGATATCAACGTTTACCGCACATCTGCGAAAGAAAACCTGAAGCACATCAAGAGCAGTTTCAGTCTGGATAAGCTGATTGCCATCCCAACCAAGAGCGTTGTAACCATCGTGATTGATTTCGAAGATGCCATCAATACTGGCATTAGCCATATCAAGGCAGATAAGGCCGGTAGCAATGACATCTACAGCATCGAGGGCAAATTGGTTCGCAAACATGCAGATTCTACAGAAGGACTCGCCAAGGGTATCTATATCCAAAACGGAAAGAAATTCGTGATAAAATAACAGCAAGGGCATCCATCTGTCTTTTGAACAACACATCAAACATAAAATTCTATTATGGCACATAATTATATGAAATACGGTGCTTTATCTGCATTGCTCATCGCCAGCATCAACATGCAGGCAGCACAGGAAGGAACAACCCGTTATACCATCCTTACCCAAAGCCCGGAGCAGCACATCCAGCACTTCGGTGCCAGCGATGCATGGAGTATGCAGTTTCTCGGTCTATGGTCAGAGAAACAGCAGGAGCAGATTGCCGACTGGCTCTTCTCTACCGAGAATGATGCCTTGGGCAAGCCTAAAGGCATCGGCTTGTCTATCTGGCGATTCAATCTGGGAGCCGGAAGCGAGGAACAGGGAGAGGCTTCGCAGATTCAGCCGGGCACAAGAACCCAATGCTTTCTCAATGCTGACGGCACCTACGACTGGAGCAAACAGGCTGGACAGCGCAAGTTTCTCAAGCTCGCCAAGCAGAGAGGTGTGCCTTATTTCCTCGCCTTCTGCAACTCAGCACCCGTGTTCTATACCAAGAACGGACTCGCAACCAACACAGGGCGCGGCGGCACCATCAATCTGAAGGATGATTGCTACGGCAAATTCGGAAAGTTCATCGCCACATCTCTCAAAGGCATCGAAGAGCACGATGGCATCCACTTCAACTACATCAGCCCTATCAACGAGCCGGATGGACATTGGAACTGGACAGGACCGAAGCAGGAAGGAACCCCAGCTACCAACCGTGAGTTTGCCAAGGTGGCAAAGGAGGTAAGCAAAGCATTGGTAAAAAACAAGCTCAACACCGAGATTCTCATCAATGAGTCGAGCGACTATCGCTGCCTGCTTGGCACCCACATGGCCGACTGGCAGCGAGGTTACGAAATCAACTCCTTCTTCACCAAGGACAGTACGCAGACCTATCTAGGCAAGACCAAGCAACTCCCCCCTCTCATCGGTGCTCACAGCTACTGGACCAATACCCCAATTCCATACATGAGAGAAATCAGAATGAAGATTAGGGAAGCATGTAAGCAGAAGAACATCAAGTTCTGGCAAACAGAACTCTGCATCATGGGCAACGACGAGGAGATTGGTGGCGGAACTCCTTACGACTTCTCGATGAAGACAGCCCTCTATGTGGCTCGTGTCATCCATCACGACCTGGTATATGCCAATGCCGAGAGCTGGAGCTGGTGGCGTTCTGCTGGCGGTGACTACCGCGATGGACTCATCCGCATCTACAGCAAGGATGGATGGAAGAGCGGCTGGGCAGTAGATTCCAAGTTGATGTGGGCACTCGGCAACTATTCCCGCTTTATCCGTCCTGGTGCCCAGCGCTTCGATATCGCTACAACTTCTGCCGACGGAAAGCAGATAGAGGAAGGCTACAACGACCCTTACGGTGTAATGTGTTCTGCCTATCAGAATGCAGATGGCAAATGGGTGATTGTGGCAATCAACTATTCTGAGGATGTGAAGCCTGTCAACTTCCAACTCGATAATCAGGAGCAGAAAAGCTGGCAGATGTATCGTACCAGCGACATCTCTGCCGAGAGTTTAGCGCCTGTTGGAAGTTGCGATGGAACCACTCAGTTGACTCCACGAAGCATTACGACTTTTATGCAAAAATGATTGAAATAGTCCCTTTTTAACGAAAAATCCCTTTTATTGAACGATTTTTATCCTTCATAAAGGAGATTTTCCGTTATCTTTGCAAATGTTTTATCAAGAATACTAAAAAAATAAGTATAATGACAGTAACAACTTCAATCAAGACATTAGCCTTTGCCTCGCTATTGGCACTGGCACCGGCTCAGATGATGGCTGCACAGAAAGGTGGCACCTTCACTACCGGCGACAAGACATTCCTTCTCAATGGCAAACCTTTCGTGGTTAAGGCTGCCGAGTTGCACTACCCTCGTATTCCTCGTGCCTACTGGGAGCATCGCATCAAGATGTGCAAGGCTCTTGGCATGAATACCGTCTGCCTCTATGTGTTCTGGAATATCCATGAGCAGGAGGAAGGCAAATTTGACTTCACAGGCAACAACGATGTGGCTGCTTTCTGCCGCCTCGCCCAGAAGAACGGCATGTATGTCATCGTTCGCCCGGGTCCATACGTTTGTGCTGAATGGGAAATGGGCGGTCTGCCTTGGTGGCTCCTCAAGAAGAAGGACATCCGGCTTCGTGAGCAGGACCCTTACTTCATGCAGCGTGTAGAAATATTCGAGAAGGAAGTAGGCAAGCAGCTGGCTCCACTCACTATCCAGAATGGTGGCCCTATCATCATGGTTCAGGTGGAGAATGAATATGGTTCTTACGGAAAGGACAAGCCATACGTAAGTGCTATCCGTGACATCGTTCGCAAGAGTGGCTTCGACAAGGTGAGCCTCTTCCAGTGCGACTGGTCATCCAACTTCCTGAACAATGGTCTCGATGACCTTACCTGGACCATGAACTTCGGTACAGGTGCCAACATCGACCAGCAGTTTAAGCGTCTCGGCGAGGTTCGTCCTAACGCCCCAAAGATGTGCTCTGAGTTCTGGAGCGGCTGGTTCGACAAGTGGGGAGCACGCCACGAAACCCGTCCTGCCAAGGATATGGTAGAAGGAATGGACGAGATGCTGAGCAAAGGCATCAGCTTCTCTCTCTATATGACCCACGGCGGAACCAGCTTCGGCCATTGGGCAGGTGCCAACTCTCCAGGTTTCCAGCCAGACGTAACCAGCTACGATTACGATGCCCCTATCAACGAATGGGGATTGGCTACTCCTAAGTTCTACGAACTGCAGAAGATGATGGCGAAATACAACGACGGCAAGAAGTTGCCAGCCGTGCCTAAGGCTCCGATGCAGATCATCAAGGTGCCAGAATTCAAGTTTACCGAATACAAGCCATTGAGCTATGGTATCGGAAAGGCGAAGGAAACCCATGCTCCTCAATGCTTCGAGGATATGGACATGGGATGGGGCACCATGGTTTACGAGACTACCGTTCCAGCCATCGAAAGTACATCAACCCTGACCGGCGAGTTCCACGACTTTGCCCAGGTATATGTGAACGGAAAATATGTTGGCAAGATAGACCGTGTAAAGAACGAGAAATCACTCGAATTGCCAGCCATGCCACAGGGTGCTCAGCTCACCATCGTGGTAGAAGGTATGGGAAGAATCAACTTCGGTCGTGCCATCAAAGACTACAAGGGTATCATCGGCAACGTAACCCTCACTACTCAGAAGGAGGATTGCGAACTTGCCCTCACCCCTACCCGATGGAACAACAGCACCATCGCTGATGATTACCAGACGGCAGTGAAGGCACTCGCCATGCCAACCAACAAGATGCGCGGTCTCCAGACCAAGGCGGGTTACTATCGCGGCTACTTCAACCTGAAGAAGGTGGGCGACACCTTTATTAATATGGAGGCATTCGGCAAGGGTCAGGTTTACGTAAACGGTCATGCCCTCGGCCGCTTCTGGCAGATTGGTCCTCAGCAGACCCTCTATCTCCCAGGCTGCTGGTTGAAGAAGGGAAAGAACGAGGTGATTGTTCTCGATGTAGTAGGTCCTAAGGGTGAAGCAGGCAAACCAGGTTCTACCGTGGCTCCTACCGCTTTCTGCCAGAATCATCCGGAGCTAGACAAGCTGAATCTCGAAAAGAGCAACAAGCACAACGAGCCTGGTCATCGCATGGATCTCAATTCAGAGACTCCTGTATTGAAGGGCGAGTTCAAGGCTGGTAACGGCTGGCAGACCATCAAGCTCGACAAGCCTGTAACCGGTCGCTACTTCGCCATCCAGGCAGAAAGCAGCCAGAGCGGCGACAGCCAGATTGCCATCGCCGAGTTTTATCTCCAGGATGCCAGCGGCAACCGCATTGACCGCAACAACTGGGTGGCTTACTACGCAGACAGCGAGAAGGGTAACTCAACTCTCGACAAGATGTTCGACCTCCAGGAGAGCACCTATTGGCAGACCGAGAAGGGCGCCAACTTCCCACATCTGGGAATCGTGGATATGGGTAAGGAGGTTACCATTTCAGCTTTCGAGTACTTGCCACGTGCCGAGCAGGGTGCACCGGGCAGCGTCAAGGGCTTTAAGCTCTACGTTAGAAAATAAAAAGATAAGTTCATAGGTTTGGTCAGCCACAGGCTGACTGTGGAAAATTAACACATATAGTTTAAAATGTAGTATTTCTATTGGAGAATAGAAAGTTAGTTAGATTGCAAAAAAGAGGTAGATGTGAATCTGCCTCTTTTTTCGTTTATATTAAAACTCCTTTTTTAGTATATAATAAACTCCTTCTCCCCCACTTTTTGTTTTTTTATACATTGATTTGCCATTATGTGAATACTTTTGCGTACCTTTGCAGCAAAATACAAATACATTTTTATGTTGACAGATATTGAAATAGCTAAATCAGTAAAATTGCGCCCTATCAATGAAGTGGCAGCAGAACTTGGAATCCATGAAGACCAAGTAGAAAACTACGGCCGTTACATCGCTAAGATTACTACGGACAAAATTGACAGAAACAAGTTTAAGAACCATCATCTTATCCTCGTTACCGCTATCAGTCCTACCAAGGCTGGTAATGGAAAGACCACCGTATCCGTGGGTCTCGCCCTCGGTATGCAGAAGATTGGCAAGAAGGCAGTTGTTGCATTGCGCGAGCCTTCTCTCGGTCCTTGCTTCGGCATGAAGGGTGGTGCTGCCGGTGGCGGTTATGCACAGGTATTGCCTATGGATAAGATCAACCTCCATTTCACTGGCGACTTCCATGCCATCACAGAGGCCAACAACATGATTGCTGCCCTCCTGGACAACTACCGTTTCCAGCACGAGGCAGAGGGATTCAAGCTCAAGAAGATTCTCTGGCGCCGAGTAATGGACGTCAACGACCGTGGTCTCCGTCGCATCATCACCGGTATCGGCGATAAGAACGGCATCGAGACAGAGGCAGGATTCGATATCACTCCAGCTTCAGAAATCATGGCTATTATGTGTTTCGCAACAAGTGTAGACGATCTCCGTCGTCGCATCGACAATATTCTCCTCGGCATCACTGAGGATGACAAACCATTCACCGTCAAGGATATGGGTGTAGGTGGCAGTATTGTTGCCCTCCTCCTCGATGCCCTGAAGCCAAACCTGGTTCAGACCACAGAGGGAACTCCTGCTTTCGTTCACTGCGGTCCTTTCGCCAACATCGCTCATGGCTGTAACTCTGTGATGGCTACAGCAGCAGCTCTCGAGTATGGCGACTATGCCATCACTGAGGCAGGATTCGGTGCAGATCTCGGCGCAGAGAAGTTCTACAACATCAAGTGCCGCAAGACTGGTTTGCAGCCAGACCTTACCGTTCTTGTTGTTACTCTCCAGGCATTGAAGATGCACGGTGGCGTAGCTCTGGAAGATATCAAGCAGCCTAACGTTGCAGGAATGGAAGCTGGTTACTGGAACCTCGACAAGCACGTGAAGAACCTTCAGAGCTTTGGTCAGACCGTTGTCATCGCCTTCAACAAGTTTGCTACTGATACCGACGAGGAGATTGAGGTATTGCGCAAGCACTGTGAGGAGATGGGTTGCGGATTCGCTGTCAACAGTGCCTTCGCCGAAGGTGGCAAGGGTGCGATGGAATTGGCAGAACTCGTAGTAAAGACCATCGATGAGCGTCCATCTGCTCCTCTCTATTTCACTTATGCTGACGAAGATTCTGTAGAAGAGAAGATTGAGAAGGTTGCGTTCAATCTCTATGGTGCCGGCAGCGTAACCATGAGCGATTCTGCAAAGGCTATGATTGACGAGATCAAGAAGTTGGGTGCAGAGAAGTTCCCTATCTGTATTGCCAAGACCCAATACAGCTTCTCTACCGATGCTAAGGCTTACGGTCCAACAGAAGGCTTCGAACTCCACGTTCGCGACATCACCCTGAACATGGGTGCTGAAATGATCGTAGTCATCGCTGGTCCTATCATGCGTATGCCAGGTTTGCCAAAGAGCCCACAGGCTGAGCGTATCGATGTGGTTAACGGTGAAATCACAGGCCTTTCTTAAATAGGCATCTAGCCTAGAATATAGAAAAGGCACGGACTACACTGATTACACGGATTTATCATGAATGTCATTAATCCGTGTAATCTGTGTAGTCCGTGCCTAAAATCCCTGCGCAGAAAAACACTTTATCTCATGCTGAATTCACAACCGCAATACAATTGGTTATAGAATTCATTGATTCTCAATAATTCTCCACGGCGATTCTGCAAACCGCCCTTTCTCCAATTCATATCCCACCACTCTACATCCGGACAACCTTCTACGGCAAGATGTCCGGCTGCATCTATCTGCTGGATATTCTTCCACCGGGAAGAAGCCAAGGTAGTAGTAAGCAGATGAAAGCCATGCTCCTGAGCATACCTAGCCGCATGCGTCAAACGATACCGGAAACACATCGAGCAACGGCTTCCCCTTTCAGGCTCCAGCTCCAACCCCTTGATGGTAGCCAACCATTCCTCATGATCATACTCATCCTCCACATACGGAACCCCCTGCGCTTCCAGGAAGCGCATCAGCTCGTGCTTGCGAATTTCAAACTCCTGTAAGGGATAAATGTTACTGTTGCTGAAATATACCGTCGGCTTCATGCCGTTGCGAAGCATACACTCTACAATCGCTGACGAACAAGGCGCACAGCAGGCATGCAGCAACACATCATGACCTTCAGCCTTGCTACCATCAGGAAGCGATAACTTCACGAATTTATATTGTTCTTCTACTGGAATCTTCATTTTACTTGGAACTTTTTACTTTGAACTTGAAACTTGGAACTTTATGATTAGTTTTCCTTTCTTCCATTTCACTGGAAATAAAGAGAGGAGAAAAGGGATATTTGGGGAGGCATAAAAAAACAAATGGAGTACAGTCGTCTCGACACCCCCCATTTGCCCAAATATATGCGAAAACTAGTGCAAAGATACAATTTTTGTTCGTATCAGCAAAAATTTCAGCAGATATTTATTTAAAACCTAATGTTTTAAGAGAGTATTTAAAAATAATTAACAACATGAGGTCATTTTAAAGTTCTTTTTAACGTTATTACAGTCATTTCTGGCCATGCTCCCAATCGGAACGGGAAGGAGCCGCCAATACCCGATGAAACGTTCAGCATCTGACTGCCTTTGCGATAAACACCACCCCACTCCTTGAATGCCATGCGGGCTGGTGTCCACTTGCCTATCTGCAACTGTCCGGCATGTGTATGTCCTGCCAGTGTCAGCTGGACAGGTCTGTCCCATACCTCTCTGCGCCAGTGATGCGGATCATGGGTCAGCAGTATCTTGAACCCTTCCTTCTTCAGTCCCTTCATCGCCTTCGGCAACTTGCTGCGGTTACTGAAAGGAGGCTGCCCCGCATTCTCCACACCGATGATATCGATGGAAGCCATACCATGACTCACGGTGAAATGGTCGTTCATCAACTGATGCCACCCCAACTGGCATTGATAGTTATAGAGCAGCTTCCAGTTGTTTCTCAGTCCTGCTATCGTGTGATTGTTGCCATACTCGCAGTAATCATGGTTTCCCCATACCGAGAAGATGCCATCGTGGGCATGCAGCTGTTTCAGCGTTTCCAGATAAGGCTCCACCTCCCTGGCATCATTGTTCACCAGATCGCCCGTAAAGAGCATCATGTCCGGTTCCTCATTATTGGCTGCATCCACTACCTTCTGTACGAAGTCACTATCCTTCGGGAAAGAACCCAGATGAAAATCAGTGAAATGCAACAGACGGTAACCGTCAAAGTAAGGTGGAAGGTCGGGCGATTCATAGGTTACGTACCGTATCTCCAACCGCTTCCAGCCCTCAATGAATCCGAAGGCAAACCATCCCATCAGCGCCAGCGCCGGAAGGAGGGCAAAGAACCACGGCATCATGAAATCGAAGAGGATGAACACCACCTTAGGCATCACCGAAAACAGAATCGTAGTGAAGAGGATGCGGACGGAGAGCTTATGAAAGAAGCCCATCTGCAGCCCTACCTCTGCTAGCAGAAGCAGCAAGGAAGGCACCCACCATAGAATGGCTAGCGCCAAAGGCCACCCGCTCACTCCCAGATGCCAGAGCCAGATGTCGGGCAAGAGAGCAAGCCCTGCCATACCTATTATATATAAGAAGGATCTGAATATCCTTTTAATAATCTTTTTCATTTACCTGTTCAAGTATTTCTACGGTGCAAAGATACATAAAAATCTGCTTAACCGTTCATGTTTGTAGATGTTTAACTTTATTTTTTTTGCCGTTTCATCAGATTGCAGTATCTTTGCAAGCCGTAAACTGTAAAAAACATCATCAATAAATATGGCAAGAAGACTCAGAAAGAAAAGAATAGCTATCATATTGCTCACATTCACGGCCATCGTCGCATGGTCTACACATAGTTGCGTATCGCGCTGCACCTCATCTTCGGATAAGGAGAAGGCAAAGGATACGCTCCCCAAGGCGCATATCAACGATTCCATCAGCAATGCCCTCACCGAGGGAAAGGAATATCACAAGATGGATTCGCTCGTGGAGAGATACCTCAAGCGATGGGAAATCAACGGTGCACAGCTCGTCATCACCCGCAACGACTCCCTGCTCTATGCCCGCGGTTTCGGATGGGCAGACAAGGAGAGGGGCATCCGAATGGAACCGAACATGCTGATGCGCTTCGCCTCTGTATCAAAGCTTATCACTGCTGTAGGCATCATGAAACTGCAGGAGATGAAGAAGCTCAAGATGAACGAGAAGGTATTCGGACCGAAGGGAATCCTGAACGATACCACCTACAATAACAGTATCAAGGACCAGCGCTACTACAACATCACCGTAGAACAGCTGCTGCGCCATCAGGCAGGTTTCAACAACTATGCCGGCGACCCGGTATCCTCTACCCGCTACATCATGATGCAGAACCACCTCACCACGCCTCCAGACCATAAGACCCTGCTCAAGATTCTCCTGAAGCGCCATCTGGGTTATACGCCGGGCGAGGGCAAATGCTACAGCAATCTGGGCTACATGATTCTCTCGATGATTATCGAGAAGAAGAGCAGAATGAAGTACGAGAACTTCATGCAGAAGTACGTGCTCCAGCCTGCCGGATGCTACGACATGCATATTGCCGGCACCTACTACAAGGACCGCCGTCCTAACGAGACGAAGTATTACATGCACCAGGGCAGCATCCCGGTATATGAATACAACAACAGTGGCAGAATGGTAGAAAAGTGTTATGGCGATACCGACCTTCCACGTCTCTCTGGTGCCGGAGCATGGTGTGGTTCAGCAGCCGAACTGAGCCGTCTCATCGCCAGCATCGACGGTCTGCCTCATGTCAAGGACATTCTCAGCCAGAAGAGCATCCAGTTTATGACCACCGAGCAGCCCGACCATCAGTATTCCATCGGTTGGAACTACACCCCAAAGAGCAATCGTCCGTGGATTCGTACCGGTTCTCTTGCCGGCACCTCTGCCATAGTCCTGAAGTACCCCGATGGTCAATGCTGGATTCTCATCACCAACACCTCCACCTGGAAGGGTCACGGCTTCAGCAACGACACCATGGCATTCTTTGAGAAGCTCCGCAAGCAGTTCATGGCAGATATGCCGAAGAAGGATTTGTTCATATAGAGAAGGAAAAAAAAGTTGGTGCATAACAGTTGGGCAACGCATGCACATCAGCTGTTGTGCGAGCGCATATCAGCTGTTATGCAAGCGCACAACAGCTGTTGTGCGGCCGTAGATACTAAATAACTCAGAAATATATCCTGTCTTTTCCGACAATATATCTTTAATATACGAATAAAAGAGGGTGCATCATAAATTCATGATACACCCTCTTTTCGTTTTTTATCAACTATTATAAACTTGCCTTATATTAACGAAAAGCCCTAGTATCGCATTTGGCGACACTAGGGACTCTATGGAGTTTGAATAAAATGGCAGAGATTAGAAGGTGTACTTCAAACCTACCTGACCACGCCAGCGACTGTAGTAATCGCTATAGCTCTTGTAGGCATAGGCACCGGTGAACTGGTAAACACCACCACCCTGATAGTTGACAGGTGAGAAATAGGTACCGAAACCGTCACCGTAGGTATGACCCCAGTCCTTGTTCAGGAGGTTGCCTACATTGAGGATATCGAAGGTCAGCTCGATGGAATTGATCTGACCAGCCACCTTGAAGCTGAACTTCTGACCGAAGTGAACATCGAAATGATGCTCGAAAGCCAGATTGTCAGCATAACGCTCGTAGTATTCTCCACGATGCTTGCTGAGATAAGAATCGTCAGCAATCCACTTCTTCAGCATCTCGCGCTGCATTTCCTCGGTAAGCTTATCACCATGATTGTCGCCAAACATACGGTTAGTGAAGGTATTCTTGTTGTACTTGGTCTCCTCGAAACGCATCTTGTCAATCTGTGCATCGGTTGGGATGTAGAAGAGGTCATTACCCTTAGATCCGTCTTCGTTTACGTCTCCATAATAATAATAGGTATAAGGAGAACCGCTCTTACCCTGGTAGATGACACCGAGAGTGGTCTGCCACTGCTTCTGATGACCGTACTTGATGTGGTAGTAAGCAGAAGCCTGGATGCGATGAGGCACATTGTAGGCAGAGTTGCCCACCTCCAGATCGTTGCAGTCACGATGGGTATACTGGTAGGTCCAGCTACTCTTTGCTACAGAAGAACCACCGTTGGCAGCACTGCGTGAACGGGTCCAGGTATAGCTTGCCATCAGGTCGAGACCGAAGTTGAAATGCTTCTCAGCCTTGAGCGAGAGGTTTACGGTATAACCCTTGGATGTATTTCCGAGGGCATAGACACCGGCGATAGGAGTACCCTTCACCACACTCTGATAGAGCGGACGGTTGTCCCACTCATATCCGTACTTCTGTGAGAAGGTCTGACCACTCTGCTCCTGAGCGAGATTCTTATAGATGATATCGTTCAAAGTCTTGGAGTAGATAGCCTCAGCAGTCCAGTCGATACCCAAAGCCTCGAAGTCGAAACCGAGGTTGAGACGGAGGTTCTGAGCGAACTTGAAGTTCTTGTCGCATACAGCCACATCCTGGTTGCCTGCACTCGCCTTCATCTTGTCAGCATTGGCATTCTGCTTGGTTGGGTCAAGGATGAGTTCCAATCCCTTGGTAGAAGAGTTGTTGCTATCGTAAGAAGAAAGCTGCAGACCTGTACCCGAGTAGTTGTTGCTTACCCAAACGAATGGGATTCTACCGGTAAAGACACCCGCTCCACCACGGAGGATGAACTTACGGTCGTTGTTGATGTCCCAGCGGAAACCTACACGAGGCGAGAGCATTGGCGAGAAGCTAAGCTTATCGTTGGTCTTCAATCCCCACCCCATCTTCTCTGACAAGGCGTTGAACTCCGGATTCTCCACTGGAGTATCGAAGAATACAGGAATATCCAGACGCAGACCGTAGGTCAAGGTGAAGTTGTTGCTTGCATTCCACTTGTCCTGTGCATAGAAACCGAACTGACCAGATGAGAACTCTGAAGCCCAGTTAGGGTCGCCGGTAACATCGGTGTTAGCCTGACCATAACGGTACTGGTTCATGTAAGCCTTGTTAGGGTCCAGCTGTCCAGCCATGTAGTCATCGTAATAAGCCTTGAAGCTGTCGTATCCCTTGAAGGTATAGGAGCCGAACTTATCCGAGATGAACATATTCTTGAAATGGTAGAACTCGTTGTGGGTACCGAAGATGAAGGTATGGTTGCCACGAAGCCAAGTCAGGTTATCCTCTATGGTCCAGATGTCCTGATCCAGGTAGTTAGCCTGGGAGTTTCGCTCAGTACCGATATTGACAGTACCGCTACCAACGCCCGTGATGGAAATCATCGGTAGATGAGCCTTGATGTCACGGCTATCGCGCACTCTTACGAAGCTGACACGTGCCTCATTGCTCACACTTGGAGAGAATCGGCTCTGAAGCTCAGCGATGAAGGAGTTGGTATTGCTCTTGAACGGATAGCTGTAACCGTATGAGTTCAAGCTGCTGGCACTGCCGCCACCACTCAACTGCTCAGCCTTGACCAGGCTCCAGCGGATGGCAAACTTATTGAACTCGTTGATGTTCCAGTCGAGTTTCAATCCAGCCTTATCGCTCTTGGTGTAGATGTCCTGGTTACTGTAGTAATCGTTGAAGTTGACTCCCTGCTTTTCAGCTATCTTCTGGAGCATGGTCAGAATATCCTTTGCCTGCTCGGTATTCACCTTGGAATTGCCGGAGTCTACACCATAGAGATTAGGATATTCCTTGTTGGTGCGCTCATAGTTGGCGAAGAAGAAGAGCTTGTTCTTGATGATTGGTCCACCGAGGGTGACACCCATGTTATACTGGGTCTGCTTCTGATACTTTGGTGCATAACCCGTTCCATCAAGGTAAGGATACTTGGTACCGATGAGGTCCTGGTTGTAGCCATAGTAGTAAGCCGAACCGTGGAACTGGTTGGTACCGCTCTTGGTGATGGCGTTGATGGCACCTCCGGTGAATCCGCTCTGGCGCACATCGAAAGGAGCCACGGAAACCTGAATCTGCTCAATAGTCTCCATAGATACCGGCTGAGCACCAGCCTGACCGCCGTTGTTACCGCTGGATGCCAGACCGAAGACGTCATTGTTTGCCGCACCATCAATCATGAAGTTGTTGTAACGGTTGTTGACACCGGCGAACGACATGTTTCCGGAATTGGTAACAGTGAGCTGTGGGTTCAATCGAGCCACGTCAGCAATACCGTGAGTAATGCTAGGCATGTTGTTGATCTGCTCAGCAGTCATACTGGTAGCAGCACCTGTACGGGAAGCAGCAAGACCCGCCTTACCGGAAACCACCACTTCCTGGAGCTGGTGGGCATCCTCCTGGAGCGAGCATGAGATATTCTCTGTTTCACCGAGGCTCAGGTTGAGGTTTTTGATCACCTTGTCCTTGTAGCCGATATAGGAGATGTCTACCTTGTAAGGACCACCTGGTCGCATACCCTGGATGGTATATCGTCCATCGATATTAGTAACGGCACGATATACGGTACCGGAAGGTTGGTGAGTAGCAGTAACAGTAGCTCCGATGACGTTCTCGCCATCAGATGTAATCTTACCGCTGATTCCAGAGGTAGTAATCTGTGCCATGGCAGCGTTCACCGTCAGGATGAACAAAGCCAGAAGTAAATGCAATCTTTTCAGCATATTTCTTTAGATTATTTCGTTAATAATTTAGGTTTCACCCCGCCAACAGGCAAGTTTTTCACCCATTTTATACAATATGGTGCAAATATAACTAAAATATTTGAAATAACAAGAAATTAGCGTGAGAAAAACGTGTTACAAATAAAAAATATCAGTAAGTATGGAGAAAAGGGACAAAAAGAAAGCGCCCTGAAAGAGCAAAAGCATTCTATATACAATGCTTTCCCTTTCAGGGCGCTTATTGATGATTCGTATTCGAAATCTCTATTAGTTGAAGATATAACGGATAGAGAACTGGATAGAATAGGTAGAGTTGAAGCTTGTCAAGTTAGTGTATGTCTTTGACAATACATCCTTACCGTTCTTCTGGAACTGGAATGAACCAGCAGCACCATCCTTACCAGCAGTATACTTCAACAACTTGGTGTTGTTAACAGTCTTGTAGAGACCCCAGCTGTTGTTCAGCAGGTTAGCGAGGTTCTTGATGTCAACACCAAACTGGAGAGTGTTCTTCTGACCAGCTACGTTGAGGTAGAAGTTCTGGTTGAACTTGAAGTCCAACTGATGATGCCAAGGCATTACAGCACCACCACGCTCAGCATACTCACCCTTGTGATTCTTCAGATAATCATCCTGGTTGATGTAAGCCCAGAAGTCATCCTTCTGCTGCTCAGCAGTATATTTACCATTGTCCTTGAAGTTCCACTTATCCAAAGCCTCGCGAGAAGCTGGGATGTAAACCAAACCGTTAGAACCGTAGTCGT
This sequence comes from Prevotella sp. Sow4_E9_plate, assembly GCF_052116205.1. Taxonomy (NCBI): domain Bacteria; kingdom Pseudomonadati; phylum Bacteroidota; class Bacteroidia; order Bacteroidales; family Prevotellaceae; genus Prevotella; species Prevotella sp. Sow4_E9_plate. The sequence continues at coordinate 39,468 of NZ_JBQKLN010000027.1, forward strand.
TAACTACATTGCCAGTCAACTGGTAAGTGTAACGTGTGCAGCTGTAACCATCAGCATAACCCATGTTCATACCCTCGTAAATCAAACCGACCTCAGAACCGAAGTTCTTGCCGTAGTCCTTCTTGTAAGAAGCAGAGATGAGCAAGCGGTTAGGAGCCACGTAGGTACCATAACCCAACTCCATATCGTTGTTACCGTTTACAGAGTAACGGTTGTTGTAGTATGCAGAAGAAACCTGGTCGCCCACACCATCACCGTAAGACTTAGCCTTAGAGTAGGTGTAAGAAGCAGAGAGGTTCAAACCGAATGCAAACTTCTTAGCCAAAGATGCAGTGATTGAGTAGTAGTATGCCTTATGACCAGCATTTGTGATCATGTAAGGGTTGATGGAAGAGTTGCGTGAATACCACTTACGCTTGTCACCAGGAGCCAGCTCTGTGTATGACTTACCATCCCAGTAGCGGTCGAGGTTGATGACAGTAGCAGGATTGAACTCACGGCTATAGATACCCTCCAAAGAGAAGTCGATATCGTATGGCAACTTGGCATCCAAAGCCAGAGAAGTCTTCCATGTAGCGTTCATCTTCAAGTCCTTGTCGATGATGGTAGGAGTAGAAGGCGCAGCTGCATCCTCACGGTTCACAGCCAAGCCCTGCTGCTGCAATACCTTCAACTGATCCTCACGGCTCTGATAGAACTTATCCATCTTATAGGTAGCACCCTTGTCAGATGGAGTATTATAATAATAGGTGTACTGACCACAACCAGCGTTACCTACTGCAGATACGAGCCATACGAATGGCAGACGACCGATGAAGTAACCTGTACCACCACGGAGAACCAACTTGTGGTTGCCGAGGATATCCCAGTTGAAACCTACACGAGGAGAAACTGTCAATGGAGCATCAGGGAGCTGATCGGTAGAATACTGAGACTCAACGCCAGCATCGTTCTTCCACTTCATGGCAGCGAAAGCCTTGTTATAGTTGTTCTCCAACTCTGGGTAGATAGGCAACTCGAAACGCAAACCAGCTGTCAGGCGGAAACGGTCAGAGAAGTTAACCTGATCCTGAACGTAAGCAGAGAACTGGTTGTACTTCATGGTAGCCAGGAACTGGCCAGAACCGTCCATTGGGAAGGTAACGCCATAGCTTCTAGGAGCCTTGCCGTTCATGAAGTCGTCCATAGACTCGAATACATAGTAACCGGCAGAAGCTGCACCGAAGCCGTTGGTAGCCTTGTTGGTCTCAAACTGGAGACCAGCGGTGAAGTTCTGGATGCCCATAGACCATGTAGCCTCATCAGTAGCAACGAAAGTCTTCACCTGACGGAGGTTACCCTCAGTAAATGGATCAGGACCGAATCCCATATAGTAAGAACCATTCTTCAGGATATCCACTGTTGGGAACATACCACCCACATAAGTACGTGGCTCATCCTGATAAGAGTAAGTAGCACGGAGAACATTGTTTACACCACCCCACTTAGAGTTCCACTCAGCAGCGAAAGAAGTAAAGTTCTTCTCCTGATAGTAGCGTGCACTCTCGAAGTAGAGACCAGCGTTAGCTGTACGACCAGACTGAGACTTACCACCCGTAGCATCCTCACCACCAGGATAGATGACAGAATCCTTGAATGGAGTTGTAGAGCTTGATGGAGCTGAAGAATCCTTGTCGTGACTCTTAGAGAAACGGATGTTCAACTTGTTGTTCTCGTTGATGTTCCAGTCGATACGAGCCAGGAACTTGTATGATGGAGTATCAAGAGAATATCCCTGATAACGACCTGGGTTGTAACCATAGTTCTTGCTGAGGAAGCTGAGCATATTGTCCATGTCGCTCTGCAATGGGCGATGAACAGTACCTGATGATGGAGACCACTCATCAGAAGCATTTACACGAGCTGTACCAGAAGGACCAGCAGAGATATTGTTCTGATATTCACCATTGGCAAAGAAGAACAACTTATCCTTGATGATAGGACCACCGAAACTTGCACCCCATGTAGTAGAATGAGACTGGAGACGGTTCAACTCATAATCACTTACCTTGTTACCACGCAAGTGAGAGTTGGTAGTGTACATATAAGCTGTACCCTTGAATTGATTGGTACCGCTCTTGGTTACGGCGCTGATAGCACCACCTGTAAATCCACTCAAACGAACATCGTATGGAGATGAAGATACAGAAATCTGATCCAAAGCATCAAGAGAGATTGGAGATCCGTTGCCAGGGAGGTTACCACCAATACCGAAGGCGTTGTTGAAAGCAGCACCATCGACAGTAACGTAAGACTGACGGTAGTTACCACCACCAACAGAGAATCCGCTACCTACGTTAGCACCCTGAGGAGTCAACTTCAAGAGGTCGTTCATGCTACGTGATACGGTAGGAACAGCCTCAATCTGGTCGGCATTGATACTTGTTGTAGCACCAGCGCGGTCAGTACGCATATTGTTGTTGCGATCAGCAGTAACAACAACATCCTGCAACATCTCTGCGTTTTCAGAGAGACTTTCGTTCAGAATGGTGTTCTGACCGAGAGAGAGATTAAAATTCTTAACTTCCTTAGTCTTGTAACCTACATAAGAAACTTCCAAGACATAAGGACCACCTGGGCGCATACCCTGAATAGAATAACGACCATCAATGTTGGTCACTGCGCGATAGACTGTACCAGAAGGTTGGTGAACAGCCTTGATTGTTGCACCAATGATGTCCTCACCATTGGCAGTCACTTTACCACTAATGCCAGATGTAGTAATCTGCGCCATAGCGGTTGAAACCATAAAGGCCAGCAAAGCCACTAATAAATGCAATCTTTTCTGCATACCTTTTTTTATAAAATTAATTAATAATACGGGGGAATAGCCCCCAAATATCTATTACGGGTGCAAAATTAAACAAAAAATTCGATATAAGTGTTACATCTGCATGAAAAATTGTGTTTTATAACATAAAAAAAATCTGCGTTAAGGAAATAACGCAGATTTTCTTTAAATTATTATTTATAACGGGGGTTTGGTTATAATTTTTCGAGGGGCTCGAGGCGGAGGGCTGCCTCGGGGGACTGACCTTCTATACCAGGCGATGGAATCGCCTGGAACGGGGGCTAGGCTCCCTGAGAGGGGACCTAAAGAGAACCTGAAACGGACCTGAGGAGGACCTGAAACGGACCTGAGGAGGACCTGAAACGGACCTGAGGGGGACCTGAAACGGACCTGAAGAGGGCCTGAAGAGGAGCTGAAACGGACCTGAGGAGGGGCGAGCTGCCCCTACTCCTTTCTCTGCCAAATGGTCATTACCTTGCGACGGATGGCGAGGATGTTCAGGATAGAGACTATCAGGAACAAAAGCATGCCTAAGCAGATGGATGGGAGCATGGTGCCCTCTTCGATGTCAGGGAAGATTGCCTCGATGAACTCCATGTAGTAGCCACGGACGAAGAAGAGGATGACCCAGGCAATGATGAGCACCACCAGGTTGAGCGAAATGGTGAGCACCTGATATGGCTTCGCCACATTGGCAGGACTATAGCCTATCAGAAGCAGGTTCTCCAACTTGGATGAGTTCTTCTGTACCAGCAGATAGATGCTGAGCATCAGAATGTAGAAACTCAGGATGGAGATGACCAGTCCGATAATCATTACCATGGATACCATCATACGAAGGAAATAGGTGGTCTTCTCGGCATCAAGCTTGTCGGTTTCCACCTCATATCCGTTATCATCCAGGTATTTGGTGATGTTCTCGTCTCCCGGATTGCCTACCTCTACGATGAGGCGGTTAGGATCGCTCTTCTGGTTTGGAGCAAACTCCTGGTTACTCCAGTCCATAAATGCCTGTGGCACGAGGATGGTGTTGAGACGGGAAGAGAATCCGATGACCTTACCCTTGAACAGCTCCTTCTTGCCGGCTGCCTGAATCTGGATATTGAAATCAATCATTCCCATCAGTCCATCGCTGATTTTCGGGAGCGAATGACTCTGGGCGAATCCGAAGTTATACATATTAATATAGGTACGCGGGAGGATGATTGGCACTTCCTTGGCTCCTGGCGTATACTTCCAGTCCTTGAGCGGCACATCGACGAAGCCGTCGGGCACGCTCTCAAAGAAGAGTTCGCTGTTCAGTACATTCACGCCGTTGACGCCCATCTGGGCATCTACCTTATATTCCGTAGAGGTGATTTTTCCCACCTTCTTCACGAACTTTTGGTCTCTGACATCATCTATCTCAGCACCCGTGAAGGTATTGGAGCGGCCGCTGATGGTATTTCCCATACCTATCTTCTTGCTCATGATGAGATAGTCGGCTTTCATGAAACTGTCTTCCTGTGTGAAGACAGGCAGCACGTCCTTATAAAACTGGAAGCCGAAAAGGACGATGAGCATACCGAAGAGATTGGCAAAGGCGAAACCTGCAAACTGCGGTATACTGATATGCTGCCGAAGTAATTTCCAAACTAAATTCATTTTTGAATTGTTGAATGTTAAGTGTCGAATGATAAATTACAACTTAAATGTATGCTCGTAAGGCAAGTCCATGTGCTTACCTATACTGGTAACGATGACACCAGCCCCCTGCTCCTTGGCTTCCGCCATCATGATTTCCGCCATGATACGGGAGTTGTTGTCGTCGAGGTGACTGATAGGTTCATCGGCAAGGATGAAGTCGAAAGGCTGGCATAGAGCTCGCATCATCGCCACACGCTGCTGCTGTCCGAACGACATTCTTCCAATCTTTGCGTCCACCTTGTCGGCGATACCGAGCATATCAAACCATTTCAAGATCTGTTCACGGCTCTTGAATCCGGTAATCTTGTTCTTGATTTCTACATTCTCCAGAGCGGTAAGCTCCGGGAAGAGACGAAGTTCCTGAAAGAGGTGGCTGATATGACGCTTTCTCATTTCCACCCAATCCTTAACCTTATAATTAGCGGTAACATCCTTGTCGAACATCACGCTTCCGCTGTAGTCGTGACGATAGCCGAGCACATAGCTGCAGAAAGTACTCTTTCCGCTGCCACTCTCTGCCTCGATAAGATAAAGATGCCCTTTCTCGAAGGTGACATCCTGCTTCCATATCTCCGAATCCAGGTCATTGCGCTGGGCGAAGACCTGTGGGAGAACGGAATGAAGCTGAATCTTTTCCACGTTATATTATTTAATGTATAATTATTAATGTTTAATTGCAGGAACAACCTTACATTTAAAGCCTTTTTGCCCTTTTAGCTTGAAATTAGGACTGGGGGGACCTAGCGATGGAATCGCTAGGAACGGGGGCGCAAGGGGGCAAGGGGGCAAGAGGGCAAGAGGGAGGGCAAGGTTCTTTTTAGCTTTTTGCCCTTTTAGCTTTTACTCTTTTTACCCTTTTTGCTTTTACTCTTTTTACCCTTTTTGCCTTTTACTTCAAGGTATAGACCACGGAAGTAAGGTTGCCGAATACTGGAGACAGCAGACCGGTTACAGTAGAGATGGCATCGTCCTTGCCCGAACCGTTGCCGTCGGAACTCTTGGCGAGATTGATGACCATCGCCAGCTTCTGACCCACGATGAGCTTCTGAATCTTGGCATCTATCGGATGATTGCTTGGCTTCACGGCATACTGGGCAGTGAGTTCATCGCTTCCGCTGAAGAACTGCTTGTCATCGGTTACGCCGAAATAGAAAGAAGTCTTGCCGTCGGTATAGAAGTAAGCATTCTTAGCCCAGTTGGCAATTTTGGCACCCGGAGGACATGATTTCTTCCAGTAATCCACATCGCCCAACCACTTGCTATGAGCCAGTTTAGCCGCCATCATGATCTTGAGGTCGGCATCTCCCAAGGTTGGCATCACGATGGCCATATCTCCATCCACACTACGGATGATATTATCCATATCCACCGCCTGATTAATACCCATGAGGAGGGTCTGCAGACTGCTGTTGCTCTGCATCATAGGCAGGAACTGCTCGCCCTTTACGTTCATGAAGATGCCAGCCAGAGCATCTCCCGGCATCGACTTGACGTAGGCGCCCTTGATAGGATGATAGGTTTGAGCCGCCTTCTTCAAGGCAGCGTCAATGGTTTTATTGAAAGAGAAAGTTTCTCCGTGAATCTGCAAGATACCGTCCTTGACGTTCATCTCGGCAGCAATCACCACCTGGGAAGGGTCGGTATCCTTAGGTGCACCAAGGGTGAACGGAGCGATGAACTTTTCCGGCAAAGCCTGAGCCTGAGCCACCATCGCCATTGGAGACGTGATGGTCTGCAAGCGCTCGAACAAAGGAGAAACGGTGATGCCCTCCTCCTCTTCAGCCTTGAGATATCTTACCATCTGCTGCTGGAGCTGAGCCTGTGCATCAGCCACTACCGGTCCCATGACGAGAAGCGCCTGGTCAGAAAAGCCCACGAGCCATGAGTCCTTCAAGACAGCGAAATGGAAGCCCTTGCGTTCCTTTACTTCGGATGCGATATGCTGCTTGGCAAGCGAAGCGAGCCAGTCTTCCACATCGCTCTCGCTGCTGACCTTGGCACAGAGACCGAGGTTTCCGTCAGCACTCTCGAAGAGATACATTTTTTCTGTAATGTCGATACCGCACTTGTCTACATCCTCTACATGAAGGAGTGATTTGAGCATGCCCGCCTTGTCTTCCGCATGAATATCGGAAGCCATCTGCTGCATATCCACCGAAATAAGTGCAGTACTTTTCTTAGGAATGGCATTGAGATAGTCGCTGCCAGAACATGATGCGAGCATCCCGACAAGGCATGCCAAGCACATCATAACCAAATTCTTATACAATCTTTTCATCTCATTTAGATAAATATTTTAAAGCTTTTGCCCTTACAGGGCGCATTGCTGTTGCTTAATTAAACCCAGGGCGTTGCCCTGGGCTAGGAGCTTCTGCCCTTTACCTTTCCCTTCGGCCGGTGACCGTTGGTTCAGGGCGTATTGGATCAAACTGGCTTCTGTCCTTTACCTTGGATTGATGACCATTGGTTCAAGGGCGTATTGGATCAAACTGGCTATAATCTCCTTGCGATATGCGCCATGTGAACCGCTACAAGGCCGGCGGTTTCGGTACGGAGGCGGCTGGTGCCCAGGGATACGCTCTCGTAGCCGTTCTCCAGGGCAAGGCGAACCTCATCGATGGAGAAATCGCCCTCCGGACCTACCAATACTGTAATATCAGCTGCATCTGCAGTTGGAGATTCAGAAGCAGCAGTGGCTACATCTGCATTTGAAGATTCAGTAGCAGCAGGAGCATGAGCTTCATTCAGAATACCAGAAATCTCGGTAAAGAAGTCTTTCTTCTCTACCTCTTCGTAGCAATGACAGATAAACTTTCTGCCGGGACGAGGGGTCTGGATAAACTCCTTGAAGCTGACCAGCTCGTTCACCGCCGGTTTCCACGCCTTATGACTCTGCTTGACGGCAGAAATCACAATCTTGTCAATTCTTGGCGTCTTCACCACCTTGCGTTCAGAAAACTGGCAGTTGAGGAACGAGAGTTCATCAAAACCGATTTCCGTGGCTTTCTCAGCCATCCATTCGATACGCTCCATCATCTTGGTTGGCGCAATCGCCAGATGGATATGTCCCTTCCAGGCACGCTGCTGCGGCATCTCTTCCTTGATTTCATAGAGACATCGCTTGCTGGATGCAGCAGTAACCTCAGCACGGAAAAAGGAGCCTTCTCCATCCATGAGGAATATCTCGTCCCCACCCTTCAGTCGCAGAACGCGCAGGGCATGGGTAGCTTCCTCAGCAGGCAGTTCCACCTGATTAGCCGCATCCGGCACATAGAAATATCTAACTTCCTTCATTATTTGTTCGCATTTTTCGCCTTTTCCTCACGGCGCTTGATTTCATCACGGATATAAGAAGCATCTTCATACTTCTCATCTTCTACAGCTCTCTGCAAAGCCAGTTCCAGCAGCCGGTCTGGCAGGGTAAGGATAGGAATAGCCACACGCTGCATTCCTCCCTCGTAAGGAGTAGAGAAGTTCTTGATTACCTCTTCAGATGTCAGAATTTCATACCCATTCATCAAGGAAAGCAGGATGGCATCTTCTATCTGGAGCAGGTAAGAACGGTCGGTGTCAACATTCACCAGCTTCGTCTTCAGTCCCACTCCCTTAATGCCCAAGATCTCAATCTCATAACGAGCAGCGTCGTCTTCCTTGAGAATCTTCGCCAGCACGTCAACGGCACCTATTCTCTCTTCATCCTTGTGCTGCTCATAATCCTTGATTTTCATCGCCACCTCCGGAATGGTGAGAATGGTAAGCACGCGGGTTTCTTCCTCATTGGTGAGGGCAATGACCCCGGCATCAACCGACTCAGCTATTGCAAAAGATCCTTTATATACTAACTTTACCATTTATTTTGTCTCCTTCTTAGGTCTGAACAAGATGGCGAAGGCAACTCCGACCAAAAGAGCATAACCTGCGAAGATAAACCAGCAGGTCTGCCAATCGCCCATTAAATACCCATTTTCCCAATGACAGTAATGATTGATTACCTGTCCGGCAAGAATGGTACCGATAGATGCACCCAAACCATTCGTCATCAGCATAAACAATCCCTGTGCCGAAGCTCTGACCTTAGGTTCGCACTTCTGGTCTACGAACAGACCACCCGACACATTGAAGAAATCGAAAGCCACACCGTATACGAGGCATGAGAGAATGAAGAGGATAACGCCAGGGAACGCCGGATTGCCCATTCCGAAGAAGCCGAAACGGAACACCCATGCAAACATGGCGATGAGCATCACGATCTTGATGCCATAACGCTTGAGGAAGTATGGAATCAGGAGGATGCAGAGCGCCTCAGCAATCTGAGAGATGGATACCAGAAGCGTAGCATTATTGGCAGCAAAGGTTTCCAGCATGGCAGGATCGCCCTTGAAGCTGGTGATGAAAGGTGTAGCATAACCGTTGGTCACCTGCAGGCTCATACCGAGCAGACATGAGAAGATAAAGAACAGCGCCATCTCGCGGCTCTTGAAGAGCTTGAAGGCATCAAAGCCCCATGTCTCCACCCAACTGCGCGCCTGCTTCTTCACCAGCTGGCACTGTGGCAAGCCGAAGCAGTAGAGGAAGAGTACGATACTCAGGATTCCCGATACGAGGAACTGGAGATGGGTATACTGGAACTTGTTGGCATTCTCTGAGAAGAGGAACAGGAAGGTTCCGTTATCCCAGGTGGCACAGTTGACAATCCACATGGTGACGATGAAACCTACGGTTCCAAAAACACGGATAGGCGGGAAGTCCTTGATGGTATCCCTTCCATGGTTCTTCAGAATGGTGAAAGCTGCGGTATTGGAAAGCGCCAGCGTAGGCATATAGAACGCCACGCTGAAGGTATAGACAGCCATGAAGAGCGCCTCATCAGGAGTGGCACTCGCCTGTCCCATCAGGAAAAGTCCTATCATCGACAGACCTGCCAGCAGATGACAGTATCCCAGAAGGCGTTGTGGCTGGATATACTTATCCGCTACAATACCCATCAATGTAGGCATGAAGATGGAGACTATACCCTGAATGGTATAGAACCAGGAGATTTCTGCACCCATTCCGGCCTTTCCGAGATAGTTGCCCATAGATGTGAGATAGGCTCCCCAAACAGCGAACTCCAAGAAGTTCATTATTGATAATCGTACTTTCAGATTCATATTCTTTTTTCTAATTTCTATTGGTATTAAGATTCTACTTGAACTGCTCAGAAAACAACCGTTTTTGGAATTGTTTCCCGCAGTTTATAGTTTGCAAAGATACATATTTTATCGAAAAGAGCGTAATTTTTTGCAGATTATCCGCCGGAAAGCTAGTTTATTTAACAAATAATGTGTAATTTTGCAGTCAAAATCATAGAATCAATAGAAAATGTTATTAAAGTTTTTCCTTACGTGTAACAAGATTGGTGCCTTCACGCTGGGTGGAGGCTACGCCATGATTCCTATCATGGAGAGAGAATTCGTGGATAAGAACCGGTGGATGAACAAGGAGGAATTCATGGACATTATGGTGGTGGCTCAGGCTACTCCGGGTATCTTTGCCATTGATATGGCGAGTCATATCGGCTATAAGCTGAAGGGCGTATGGGGCGGCATCGTGGGTGCCATCGGTATTGCGCTGCCTTCCATCATCGCCATTCTCATCATCGCCATGTTCTTCCAGCAGTTCAAGGACAATTACTGGGTGGCGAAGTTCTTTGCGGGTGTTCGTCCGGCTGTGGTAGCGCTGATTGCAGCTCCCTGCTTCAAGATGGCTAAGACTGCCAGCATCAACCGCTACAACATCTGGATTCCCTTCGTCTGCTGTGCGCTGATTGCTGTTTTCGGCATCTCGCCTATCTATATCATCATTGCTGCCGGCGTGCTTGGCTGGCTTTATGGAAAGGTAAAAAGGTAAAAAATATAGAGATTATGTTGTTTCTGAAATTATTTCTTATATTTACCAAGATTGGTACATTTAATTTTGGTGGTGGATATGCGATGCTTTCGCTCATCCACAACGAGACGGTGGTGAAGAACCACTGGCTCTCTAATGCTGAGTTTACGGATATTGTGGCTATCAGCCAGTCTACTCCGGGTCCTATCGGTATCAACTGCGCCACCTACGTGGGTTATACCGCCTGTCTTCACGATGGTTACCCAGTCTGGGCAGCGTGGTTGGGTTCCGTACTGGCTTCGCTTTCCATCATGTGGCTTCCATTCATCATCATGATTCTCATCAGCCGTTATCTGATAACCCATAAGGATTCCAAGATTGTGAAGGATGTCTTTGCGGGGCTTCGTCCTGCCATCATCGGTCTGATAGCTGCAGCAGCGGTTCTGTTGATGAACAAGGAGAACTTCGGTTCACCTCATGACAATCCATTTGCTTTCGGAGTAAGTGTAGCGCTGTTCATCGGTGCTTTCTACTTTACAAAGGTAAAGAAGACCAACCCGATATTGCTGCTTTTCATCTGTGGCATCATCGGATTATTCATCTTCTAAAGCCTTGCGGTCCTTAAGGGCAAAAAGCCTTTCCTATAGGCACAAAAAAAATTGATTGTCTCACGACAACCAATCTTTTATTAACCTTAATAATCTAATACCATGAAAAACACGTTGCAAAATTACTAATTTTATTGCAACAACCGGTATAAGATATGGAAAAACTTTCTATTTTTAACTCTCCTTAAAAGATTTTCCGCTCCAATTAAATTTTCTTTGCAATTTAATTGCGTTTACGAGTTTCTTGTCTTCTGTAGAGAGAAGGGGTAAAGAAAGGCGGACCACCACTGCATTTTCATGCTGCAGCAGCAAGGCGCTCACCATTCTCGGTTCAATCATCGCCTTCAACTCCTCAAAGCGTGATTCGCTCATCGTATCCGGTTTCTGAACCAGACTACCTGCCAGTTCCCCGATGCTCTTGCCATCGAAAAGACGACTTGCATCCAGGGCTTTCCAATCCTGGGTGAAAAGATGCAGTGCGCTCTCCTTCTCCGGTCCGGCGAAGGTCTTGACAACGCAGAGCACAGAGTCGCCCTGCTCCATCGGCAATTTCTTCATCTGAAGAGTAGAAGCCGAACTCAAACGTATCTGCACGAAATCCTGGGCAAGCGTATCCATCACGCTCGCCTCCCCCAGCAGGTTCTTCACCTCTGCCTTCACGCCCATCTCCTGCAGCTCTGCAAATTCCAGTCGCAGGTTGCTGTTGAGAGCAGGCGTCATCGAATCCGGCATCGAAACCAGCAAGTCCTTCATCGACTTGGCTTCCATGCCCGAGCATGCCATCATCAGGCAAGCACATAATATATATTTTATCTTCTTCATCACTACAATTCCTTAGACCACTTCTTTCCCCAAGGGGTAAAGAGCCATGCAAGAAAGGCCAATGCTACTATTGAGCACACGGCGAAAGTTAAAGCCAATGTATGCATATATTTATCTTTTAGAAATTAACAAACCAATCACAAATAAAATGACAGTCAAAAACACACCCCAAAAAATCGCCCAATAAGAATCTACCTGATCGGTCTCAACGATACCAAACAGAGCAGCCATTCCACCTAATACCATAACGGTAAAAGTGGACTTACTCATATCAAAGAAATACTTCACAACGCTTTCTCTGACGAACTTAGCTTTTTCTTTTTCTTCTTTTGCTGCCATATTTCTCAAACTATAAAATTAGAGATTCTCTAAGAATTTCTTACCCCATTTTGTATGAAGCCAAAGTGCTATAGCACCAGCAACGACCGTAATAGTCGCATAAATCATTACCAATCCTTCCATACTAATTATTTTTTTAATATTCTAAAACCCACATATGCAAGAATAGCAGTGGAAGCTAATCCAAAAGAAAGCAATCCCCAAAGCATCCCATCATCATACTTTTCTTTCATAACCATAGACAAGATACATCCTGCAACATTGGTTGTGAAATTAGCCTTTGCTAAATCATAAAAGAACTTACCAAGAGTCTCTCGGCTCGTTTTTTCTTTTTCTCTATCTTCCCTTGCAGTCATATTTCTCTATTTTCCGACAAAATTACGGAAAATAAATGTAATCTGCAAATGATTTAATACTTTTCTTCTGATTTTTAACCTAAAAGAAACGAAAAAGGAGGAAAAAGTTCTATCAAAAGAAACGAAAAGGAGGAAAGTGCTTCCTTTTGAAACACTTCCCTCCAAATTATCTAATCTATTAATCGTACTTTCTTCTTCAGAAGAGATTTACTCCTCAACAGCAGCCTGTGCCGCAGCAATAAATCACGTAGAAAAGCCTCATTTCAGCGATTGCTCTAAACATAGTTTTAACAACTGAACTTTCGCATATCAGGAAGTTAAAGGAGTTAAGGAAGTTAAGGAGTGAGCCCACTTTAAAAAGTAAGGACTGTTTAAAATGTTTATATTTCACGAAAATAATCTCTGCTTTATGCTGTTATCTGGAATATTTTTCGTATCTTTACACCATCAATTAAAAGAATGACTATGTTTAAAAAGA